>JAZNUF010000187.1:0-9906 GCA_045592185.1 Candidatus Flemingiibacterium sp. | reverse complement strand
TGATTGATTCTATCGAAAAAGAGTGGGTTTACGGCTGGCAAAAACGGGGCTGGATAAAATCCGACAAATCTCCTGCCCTGAACCCTGATTTGTGGGAACGGCTACTTAAGCTCCTTGAAATTCACCATGTAAAATTCGTTTGGGTAAAGGGACACGCGGGACATCCTTACAATGAACGCTGTGATGCCCTTGCTTGCGCTCAGGCTGAATTGTACCGTTAAAGGGTATATTGAAAATAATTCACAAACTGTTTACAGAGAAATTTTATATAACTATTGAAAAATGCACCAAAATGGTATAAAATAAATATGCGGTGATAATACCGCTTCGGATATTCCGAATATAGTAACTGTATAAACCGAAAGGAAGAATAAATATTATGGCAGAAAGATTGGTTTATGCCGACAATGCGGCAACCACGTCCACTTCGCCGGCGGTACTGAAAGCGATGCTCCCCTACCTCGGTGAGGTATACGGCAATCCCTCAAGCCTTCATCAAAAGGGAAGGGAAGCCAAGGCGGCGATAACAACTGCCCGTGAAAAAATTGCGGCTCTTATCGGCGCAAAGCCCGGCGAAATATATTTTACCGCCAGTGGCTCAGAGGCAGACAACTGGGCGATTAAAGGTGCGGCACTTGCCCACTCAAAGCGCGGCAAACATATAGTATCTACGAAAATTGAGCATCACGCGGTGCTTCACAGCCTCGAGGCTCTTGAAAAGCAGGGCTTTGAGGTGACATATCTTGACGTGGATTCTGACGGGAAGGTCGCCCCCGAGCAGGTGGCGGCGGCGGTCAGAGAGGACACCATATTGGTCGAGGTTATGTACGCCAACAACGAAATCGGCACAATCGAGCCTATTCGTGAAATCACGGCGGCGGTTAAGGAAAAAAATCCGAAGACTCTCGTGTTTACCGATGCCGTACAGGCGGCGGGAGCTTTAAAGATTGATGTGTCTGAGCTGGGGGTTGATATGCTCAGTATATCGGGGCACAAAATCCATGCTCCAAAGGGAATTGGCGCACTATACGTAAGAAACGGTGTGCGCATACAGAATCTGGTGGACGGCGGCGGCCAAGAAAGAAGCAAACGGGGCGGGACGGAAAATGTACCGTACATCATTGGCTTTGCAAAGGCTCTTGAGGACGCGGTTTCGGCTATCCCGGAAAATGACGTGGTTGCAAAAATGCGCGACAGACTCATTGACGGAATCCTCGAGAAAATACCCAATACTCGCCTGAACGGTCCGAGAGAGGGAAGGCTTCCGGGAAATGTTAATGTTTCCTTTGAATTTATCGAAGGAGAAAGCTTACTTCTTCTTCTCGATATGGCGGGAATCATGGCGTCTACCGGCTCGGCTTGCTCCTCGGCATCTCTTGAACCCTCTCATGTATTGCTTTCCATCGGTGTTCCGGTGGAGCAGGCTCACGGCTCTCTAAGACTTTCTATCGGCCGCGATACAACAGAGGAGGATATTGACTATATTCTTGAAAGGCTTCCCCGGATTGTGGAAAGACTCAGGATGATGAGCCCTCTTTACAGCGCAAAATAAAAATTAGCCGCAAAAACGGCGGAACGGAGGATAATATGTACAGCGAAAAAGTAATGGACCACTTTGCAAATCCCCGCAATGTGGGCGAAATAGAAAATGCGGATGCTATCGGCGAGGTGGGTAACGCTACCTGCGGCGATATCATGAGAATGTATTTGAAAATCAACGAAAATGAGGTTATTGAAGATGTAAAATTCAAAACCTTTGGGTGCGGTGCGGCAATCGCCACATCTTCTATGGCAACAGAACTTATAAAGGGAAAAACAGTCGAGGAAGCGCTGCAGCTTACTAACAAAGCGGTAATTGAGGCGCTTGATGGGCTTCCGCCTCAGAAAATCCATTGCTCTGTCCTTGCTGAGGAGGCGGTAAAGGAAGCAATCGCAAACTACTACGATAAAAAAGGCATTAAGCACGATTTGAGAAAGGGCTGTGCCGGTCACTGCGCATCCTGCCCCAAGAATCACTAATATTCCCATACACAAGCAGCACGAATATGAACATTGGTCGGAGTATCGTTTTACGGTACTCCGACTTTTTGTAATAGTAGGAGCTTGTAAATAATATGATGTGACTAGATGATTATACATAAAATGGTATTTAACCATAATAATGGGATGCGAAATAAAGTTTGTGCAACTTGTATATGTGTAGAAAAAAAGCTGATAAAATTGTGCAAAATGCACTAAAATATTAGGGGCACTATGGCAATAAAATTGAAGTCGGTATTTTGTTACGCAGGTAAATATAAATTACTTGTGCAGTGTAGATTAGGTGATGATTACAGATAAAGCGCGGAAATATAAGCTTTTTAAAGTTAACATAGTAAATATAATTTACATCAGTGCTCGAAAAAACGACAAAACATTTCAATGTGAATCAAAAATCGACAAAATTGAAATGTGAACAGCTTGAAATGAGGTTGTGAAGGGGCAGTAATCAAATGCCGAAAAAAGCTTACATCAAATGCTGTGCTTGACTTTTTTGAAATCTTATGGTATTATATTTGTATGAAAAAATGGCGGAGTATCCCAAAAACGAGAGAAAGGCCTATTAATTTCACGGTTTCGCTGTAAAAAATACGTGTACATACTGTGTTCCATGGCTTCGCCCACACTCGAGGTTTATGGTATTCTATAAAGCTGACTTGCGATATTTTATATGCGATTCTATCCCTTCAAAGAGAAAATTGGCAGGAGGAAAATGTTGATGAAAAAAACGAAATTAACGCGGTTGATTGCAGCTTTTTTATCATTGATGACCCTCGGCTCTGCGTTTAGCGTCAGTGCCGAGACGAAAACCGAAACGGATGATGCATCGTCTATTCTCGGCTATGACATAGCCGATGTTCAGGCGCTTTTGAATGCTGAAACCTATTCGAAATATGCAGAGAGGTATGCTGATGTGCCTCGTGCAGACAACTCAGTGGTGATAAATGCGATTGACTACAACGAAGAGGCGACAGATGCAGAGGTATGTGTGGAGGACGGGGCGCTTTATACGCCTGATTCCGGCACTGTAGCGTGGGATGTGGAAATCCCCAAGACCGCAAAGTACGCCGTTGAAATCGAATATAATTTCCCGTCTGACGGAAAGTCTACCTCGATAGAGCGCCGTTTCCGTGTGGATGGAGAATACCCGTTCAAGGGCGCAAGATACCTCAGTATAACAAAAGTGTGGAACGATGTGTACGTGGTGGATGAAAACGGCAACGTTTCCTTGAAAACTGACCTTAACGGAAACGATATCAGACCGCAAAAATATATCGCGCCTACCCCGCAAAAGTATGTTATGCGCGATGCTACCGGTTATGATGTTGTTCCATATGAAATTGTTCTCGAAGCGGGTACCCATACAATTTCCCTTGAAGCTACCCGTGAGGACATGATAATAAGTACAATCACCCTTTACCCTTATGAAGACCTTCCGTCCTATGAGGAGGTAAAGGCAGAGTACGAGAAAAACGGTTACAAGCCTGCAGAGGGTGTAGAGCCGGTTATTATTCAGGCGGAGCTGACGGATGCCACCTCCGACCAGACTATATATCCTGCCAATGACAGAACCTCGGCGCTTACCATGCCCCAGAGTCCGTCTCTTTCCAAGCTGAATTACATAGGAAGCACAAAATGGCAGAATGTCGGTCAGTGGATTGAATATTCCTTCACCTGCGAGGCGGACGGACTTTATGAAATCGTTCCGAGATTCAAACAGGCTGACCTCGCGGGTATGTACACATCCCGCCGCATCTATATTAACGGAGAAATCCCCTTTGCAGAAGCGGATTACCTCCAGTTCAGCTACACAGACGTGTGGCAGACTGCACCTCTTAATGACGGTGAAACCTCTTTTGAATTCTACTTTGAAGCAGGTAAGGAATACACAATTCGCTTTGAAGTTGTTCTCGGAAGCATGAGCGAGGTCATCGGTGACGTACAGGACTGTCTGACCGCTATCAACGCCGACTACCTTAAAATTCTTCAGATAACCGGCGCGGATCCCGATGAGTACCGCGACTACAACTTCGGAAGCCTTATTCCGGATACCATCAGAGATATGTATAAACAGTACCTTGAGCTTGACAGAATTTCAAAGCTTATTACCGAAATCACAGGCGAAAAGGGAAGCAATACGGCAACTCTTGATAATATCGCCCGTGTACTTAAGAAGATGTCCACCGATGAAGATCAGGTGGCAAAGAATATGGCTACACTTAAGAGCTATATCGGTACACTTGGTACATGGCTCAACGGCGTAACCTGCCAGCCCCTCTCTTTTGACTATATTTCCATTCAGCCTGCAGGAGGTAAGCTTCCCAAGGCAGAAGCAAGCTTCTTTGAAGCGGTGGGATTTGAGATAAGCTCCTTTGTAATGTCGTTCTTTACCGACTATTCAAATCTCGGCGCTACCGTTGAACTTAAGGAAGAAGATGTTATTGACGTATGGGTTTCCACCGGCCGTGACCAGGCGCAGGTAATTCGTTCAATGTGCGATAACTACTTCACTTCCGAAACCAATATCGGCGTCAACTTAAGACTTGTTTCCGCCGGCACACTTCTTCCTGCCACCCTTTCCGGAACGGGTCCCGATGTGGCACTTGAGAATACTCAGGATATTCCGATTCAGTATGCGATTCGTAATGCGGTACAGCCTCTTAACGATTTTGATACGTTTGATGAGGTTATCAGCCGATTCTCCGAGTCTGCGATCGTTCCTCTCTCCCTTTACGGTGTGACCTACGGACTTCCCGAAACCCAGTCCTTCTCCATGATGTTCTACCGCAAGGATATCTTCGCGGAGCTCAATTTGGAGATTCCGAAAACTTGGGACGACCTTATGTCTATTGTTCCTGTTCTTCAATATAATAATATGGAGGTTGGTATCCCCACAAACTATGCGGGACTTCAGCTCTTCCTCTATCAGATGGGCGGAACGCTTTATGCCGATGATGGCATGAGAATCAATCTTGATTCCAATGTTGCACTTGAAGCCTTTGACACATTGTGCTCCTTCTTTACGCAGTATTCGTTCCCGGTTACATACGATCCCGCTAACCGTTTCAGAACCGGTGAAATGCCGATAATTTTTGCGGATTATGTAACCATGTACAATCAGCTCTCGCTGTTTGCTACCGAAATTCGCGACCTTTGGGAATTTGTTCCTGTCCTCGGTGTAGAGGATGAGGACGGCAACATCAATAATGTGGCTGTTTCTACCGTTACTTCAATGATTATGATGAACGGCTGCGAAAACCCTGAAAAAGCATGGCAGTTCATGGATTGGTACACCACCGCTGACGCACAGTCCCGTTACGCGAACGAGATGGTTGCTATCGTGGGACAAGGGGCAATGCACGCTACTGCAAACCAAGAGGCTCTTAAATCTCTGCCCTGGTCTACCAACGACCTTGAAAATATTCTTGCACAGCATAACAACCTTGCTACCATTGAAGAAATGCCCGGCGGTTACATTATCAGCCGTTATGTAAACTTCGCATTCCTTGATGCCTATAACAACAATGCTGACCCTGTGGAAAGCCTCCTTGATTATATTGATGATATAAATAAGGAAATCACCAGAAAACGTAAAGAGTTTGACCTTGATACGCTTGAGCTCGGTGAAACCTTGGCCGACAGAGAAGCTAAACAGAGCGAATCTGAAAAATAATCCTCCGAGGGCATCTTCGGGTAACAAACCCGAAGATGCTTCACGGAATAATCTAAATCTGTAAAGGAGAGAACACCATGTCACAAAACGCAGCGGCGGTTAAAACGCCAAAGCCGACATCTCGTAAGGATATGTCCAAGCTGCAGTGGACTCTTAAAGAGATTGCTCGTAATAAGACCGCATATTTCATGATTGCGCCCTTTATGATTCTCTTTACCATATTCACCGTATTTCCCGTTGGCTTGTCCATCATTCTTAGTTTCACACAGTTTAACTTACTTGAGTTCCCGGAACCCGTTTTCATGGACAACTATATAAGATTGTTCCTTGATGACGATATCTTTATGACCGCGGCACAGAATACTCTCGTATTTGCGTCTATCACCGGTCCTGTATCTTACCTTTTGTCTTTGCTCGTTGCCTGGTTTATTAACGAGCTTGGACCGAAGATTCGTGCGATTGTAACGCTTATATTCTATGCGCCCTCAATCGCGGGCTCCGCTTATCTCATCTGGAGCATCATCTTCTCCAGTGACTCCTATGGTATTGTCAATGCTTATCTTTTGGAGTTCGGATTTATAACAAGCCCGATTTTGTTCTTTCAGGATGCAGACTACGTTATGCCGCTGTGTATAGTAGTTGCTCTTTGGACATCTCTCGGTACATCCTTCCTGTCCTTTATCGCGGGTCTTCAGACTATCGACAAGTCCCTTTATGAAGCGGGCGCAGTTGACGGTATAAAGAACCGCTGGCAGGAGCTTTGGTATATTACTCTGCCGACAATGAAGCCCCAGCTTATGTTCGGTGCGGTTATGGCAATTACCAGCTCATTCGGATTCGGTGCTATTGTTACCGCCCTTGCGGGTATGCCCTCGGTTGACTACGCGGCACACACAATTATGCACCATCTGGAAGACTACGGCGGACAGCGTTTTGAAGTTGGTTACTCTTCAACTATTGCGGTTGTATTGTTCGTAGTCATGGTGGGATGTAACCTTATTATAAAGAAACTATTAGCGAAGGTGGGACAATAATATGGCAAAATTAAGAACCAGAAAACATAAAGTTGTCCTTAACCGTTCAGCGGGCGGTGACCTTGGAATTAACGTGATGCTCATATTGCTTGGTGCTTTTATGTTTCTGCCTATGCTTTATGTAATTATGCAGTCCTTGAAGCCACTTGATGAGCTTTGGGTTTATCCTCCCCGCTTCTATGTAGTGAGCCCGACCTTCAAAAACTTTACCGACCTCTTTAAATTGATGAGCACTTCTTGGGTACCTTTCTCAAGATATATTTTCAACACTGTGTTCATTTCCGTTATCGGTACTGCCGGAAACCTTATTCTCTCCTCTCTTGCGGCTTATGCCCTTGCGAAGATTAAGTTCCCGGGACGGGATTGGATATTCCAGGTGGTTGTTCTTTCTCTTATGTTCAACTCCACCGTTACAAGTATCGCTAACTTCCTTACCATGAGTACTCTTGGTTGGGTTGACTCGTATCTTGCTATTATCGTTCCTGCATGGTGTACATCTCTCGGTCTATATCTCATGAAGCAGTTCATGGAGTCCTCGGTTTCCGATGCAGTTCTTGAATCTGCACGACTTGACGGTGCGTCCGAGTTTTATACCTTCCTCCGAATTGCGATGCCTATGGTTAAGCCTGCATGGCTTACCCTTATCATCTACTCTTTCCAGGGTCTTTGGAATGCAGGTAACTCTATTTACATTTATTCCGAACAGTTAAAAACCTTCAACTATGCGATTAGCCAGATTGTTACCGGTGGTATTGCTCGTGCGGGTGCCGGTGCGGCAGCGCAGGTTGTTATGATGGCAGTGCCGATTTTGGTATTCGTCATTTCCCAGAGTAATATCATTGAGACGATGGGCTCGTCCGGTATGAAAGACTAAGGAGGGTATTAATATGAAAAAAACAGCTAAAATATTTGCCCTCGCAGCCGCCCTTATTTTGGTGTTTGGCTGTCTGCCTCTCGGCGCGTCCACACCCTATGCTACATACACATATTCTATAGATGGATTTGCACTTATGTCCCCCGATGCCTATGTGCCGGACAGACAGGTCGATTCAAGCTATATGGGTGTAACTCCTGCTATCTCAAACCCCGCAGACCTTTTTGTGGATGACAGAGATAATGTGTATATAGCAGATGCCGGAAACAACCGAATAGTAGTCCTTGACAGGTATTATAAACTTAAGTTTTATATTGACGAGTTTATAAATCAGAACGGTATTCCGGATTCTCTCAGCACTCCCTCCGGTGTCTTTGTTACGGATGAGTATATATACATCGCCGACAAGGACAACAACCGAATCATTATGTGCAATCTTGACGGTTCATATCACAAAACAATATATGAGCCGGAAGCCGATGTGTTCCCTGAGGGCTCAGTATACAAGCCCGAGGCTATCGCGGTAGATGAATACGGAAGAATTTATGTTGTATCTTCCACTACATACATGGGTATCATCGCTATCAACGAAGACAGTATATTCCAAGGCTTCATCGGTGCCCAGAAGGTTACAATCGACCCGCTTACAGTAATTTGGAGAAGATTCCAGACTGATGCTCAGAGAGCGCAGCAGCAGCAGTATGTATCCACTGAGTTCAACAATATTACTATTGACGAAGACGGATTCATCTACGTTACTACTTCAAGTATTGATGCTACTTCTCAGCAGTCTGCCATTTTCAGCAAGGATGGCCAATACGCTCCTGTTAAGAAGTTGAATACTGCCGGTGACGATATTATGAAGCGGAACGGCTTCTTCGGACCGGGCGGTGAAGTTGATGTTTCTCAGCTTTCCACCTCTACGATTACCGGTGCATCCAAAATTGTTGACGCGGCAATAGGCCCTGAGAATACTTGGTCAATCGCCGACCAAAAGCGTTCCAAGATTTACACCTACGATGAAGACGGAAATCTCCTCTTCGTGTTTGGCGACATGGGACAGCAGCTTGGTAACATACAGTCAATCCGTGCCATTACCTATTTCGGCAGCGACATTTTAGTTCTTGACAATATCGGTAATAATATCACGGTTTACAGACGTACAGAGTACGGTGACCTTTTAATTGAAGCTATCCAAAATACCAATGAGCGTAATTACGATAAGACCGTTGACTATTGGACAGAAATTCTAAAGAGAAACAATAACTTCGATACTGCGTATATCGGTATAGGAAAGAGTCTTTACAGGAGCGCAGAATACGAAGAATCCCTTGAATACTATAAGGCAGCATATGACACGACAAATTATTCTGAATCCTTTAAGGAAATCAGAAAAGAATGGATTTCCAAGTATATTATCCTGATTCCTATATTTGTTATTGCGGTTGTTGTACTTATATCACTGTTCAACAAGTATGCTAAGAAGCTCAATAAAAAAACACAGCTCAAAAAGGGACGTAAGACGTTCTGGGAAGAGCTTGTATACGCAAACCACCTTATTTTCCATCCTTTCGATGGCTTCTGGGATTTGAAGCACGAACAGCGCGGCTCTGTAAGAGCAGCTTTGGTTTGGTTGGTGGTTGCCATTTTGACCTTCTATTATCAGGATGTCGGAACGGGATACATATTTAAACCCAATTCCGGATTTTCCTCGATATTTGTACAGCTGGCGGCAGTTGCGGTTCCTGTTCTTCTTTGGACTGTTGCAAACTGGTGCTTAACCACCTTGTTTGATGGCGAGGGAAGTCTTAAGGATATCTTCGTTGCAACCTGCTATTCACTTGTTCCGTTGCCCATACTTATCATCCCCACAGTTCTTTTCTCCAATGTGGCGTTGGCAACCGAAGCAACCGTTATCAACCTGCTTACGACCATTGCCTTTGTATGGTGCGGATTGCTTATATTCTTCGGTATGATGGTTACACACGATTATACCTTCAGCAAGAATGTGCTTACTTCTTTGGGAACAATCGTTGGCATGGCTATAATCATGTTTATCGGTGTCCTTTTCTCAACCTTGCTTGCGAAGATTATAAGCTTCATTTCAAGCATTGTGACCGAAATAACATTCCGTATGTAGTGACAGGATAGGAGTATAGTAAATGAAAAAATTCAGATTATTATCGGCGTTCCTGGCTGTCGCTATGACATTCGGAATGCTGTCGGCGGCACCTGTATTTGCTACCGGTACCACCAAAAATACAGCTCTTGTTCCCGGTATTGAT
>JAZNUF010000186.1:0-5422 GCA_045592185.1 Candidatus Flemingiibacterium sp. | reverse complement strand
CTTTTTGTAAACCCTCATTTTTTTCGCCCTTTTTTTGCACGACAACCGCAAATTCGGGAGCATAAAAGTGATTTACCCCTTCCCGAAGCTCAAAAGAAAATTGTGAGATTTCCTTTTTATCCGTTTTTAAAAAGCACAGCTTTCCATCCCATATCCGGGCTTTAATTTTGCCGGGCAGCGACAGCTCTGAGCCGTTTTTTGATTCCTTTGCAAGACGAAGCAGTCCATCAATATGCACCTTCTCGAGCATAGAATCCGAAACTTGGGCGAATATTTTAGCAATCGCCCTTGACGCTATTGCTTCATGGGCATTTGTCAGCACTGATGCATCAATTTTCCCATTATCGGAATTGGCGGCTAAAAATTTTTCGGTTTCCTGTGTAAAATAATCACAATCCCGCCTCAGCATATGGCAGCTTCGAGTCACCGCACTTAAAAAATGCGGATTTATCTGCTGAAACTTAGGTATAAGCTCATGTCGAATGAAATTTCTTGTATAGGCGGTATCATTATTTGTGCTGTCAAATATATATTCTATGCCGTTTTCCGTACAATATCCGTAAATTTCCCTCTTGGTCAAAAGAATCAGCGGACGTATAATCCTTATTCCCTCAAACTCTCTTACCGGCGGAATTCCCGAAAGCCCCATAGCTCCGCTGCCTCGTGTCAGGTTGAAAAGCACAGTTTCCACATTGTCATCAGCGTTGTGAGCGGTAGCTATACAAGAAAGCCGAGGATTTTCTCTGACTATCTTCACAAAGGTACCATATCTGAAATTTCTTGCCTCTTCTTCGATTCCTCGTCCGTTTTCGCTTGCCATTCGAGGAATGTCCGCGCAAACCAGGGTGAAATCAACGCCCAATTTTTCACATTCACTGCGACAAAACCGTGCATCCCTCTCTGCCTCATCCCCACGGATTCCATGATTTACATGAACAGCATGCAGATATAGGTTTTCCTTTTTGCAATAATCAGCAAGAAGGCGGAGAAGCAGCGAGGAATCTGCTCCACCGGAATATCCGAGGAGAATACCCTTTTGCCCACAGGTCATATGAAACTTTTCAAGTGTCGATTCAAAATCAAACGGAAGAAGTGTTTTTTGCATATCTACAAGTCTGCCTTTAATTATTTCGGGGGGGCAACCGTTCCATCGGGAGCAAGAGAGGTAAACTTAGTAAACTGTCCGAACCATCCCATTTCCACCTTGCCCGTAGCACCATGACGGTTTTTCGCCACTATAACGTCAGCCACGTTCTGCTTTTCCGGATCGGTTTGATAATAGTCACGGGACAGGAACATGATAATATCCGCATCCTGCTCGATAGCACCCGAATCCCTAAGGTCGGAAAGCATGGGCGCAGATGCCTTTTGTGACGAACCGCGCGACTCGGGGTTACGGGAAAGCTGAGCGCAGCATAAAATAGGCACTTGAAGCTCTTTGGCAAGAATCTTCATGTTTCGGGAAATATCCGAAACCTCCTGCACACGGTTATCTGTTTTGCGGTCACTTTGCATCAGCTGTAAGTAGTCAATGACCACAAGTCCGAGATTTTTGACTCTGCGGAGCTTTGATTTCATACCCGTGACAGTAATTCCCGTGGTGACATCAATATAAATATCAGACTCCACAAGATTTGAAGAAGCGTAGGCAAGCTTATCCCACTCCTCTCTCGACAAATTACCCGAAAGAATATTCTGGCTGTCAACCAAAGCCTCGCTTGAAAGCATTCTTGAAACAAGCTGCTGTGCCGACATTTCAAGAGAGAATATGCAGACGGCTTTTTTTGTTGTCTTAGCTACATTTGAAGCAATGTTGAGAACAAATGAGGTTTTTCCCACACCGGGACGCGCGCCTACGATTATCATATCGCTTTTTCCCATTCCCACAAGCACTTTGTCCAGATCTCCAAAGCCTGTTGGCGTACCGATAGTTTCCGCCCGATTTGTCTGAAGCTGATGGAGATGCTCGTAGGTCTGAACCAGCACTTCTCTTATATGAACAAAGTCTTTTTGCTCGTTGCCCTGGGCTATTGCAAAGATTTTCTGCTCTGCCGTACCGATAATATGACCAACATCGTCCTCGGCGGAGTATGCGGATTCTGAAATCTCCTCCGTTGCCGCAATGAGGCTTCTCAAGAGACTCTTTTCTTTAACAATGGTGGCATAATCACACACATTTGCCGCTGTAGGAACCACGCCTGCAATAAGCTTAATATAGGACTTGCTGTTCGCCTCGTCATAAACTCCTTGGTGTACAAGAGCGTCAATGAGGGTAACAACATCAATATCGCGGTTTTCCATATACATCTTTTGCATAGCGATATATATCTGCGTATGCTCCTGCACATAGAAATCCTCACTCTTTAATATGCCCGCGATTTTATTAAAACATTCGGGATCTATTAATATAGAACCCAAAACCGATTGCTCCGCTTCAAGGGAGAACGGTAGTTTACGACCGTATGAATTGTCTGCCATGGCTTACTTTTCTTCACAAACGACAACGTTGATTTTTCCCACAACCTCAGTGTGAAGCTTTACATCAACGGTATGCGTTCCGAAAGTTTTAAGTGCTTCTTCAAGGAGTATTTTCCGCTTGTCAACGGCAATATCCGCCTGAGCCTTCAGCTCATCGGCAATATCCTTTGTGGTAACAGAGCCGTACAGTCTTCCGTCCGCACCTGCTTTGCCTGTAAATTTTACAACAACGCTCTCAAGCTTTGCGGCACATTCCCTTGCATTCTGAAGCTCAACCTCTTTCTTGTGCTGTTCTGCCGCTTCTCTTCCTTTGATTTCATTGAGTGCCTTATTGTCAGCTATGATTGCCAGTCCCTTTGGAAGCAGGAAATTGCGGGCATATCCGTCTGACACGTTAATAAGCTGCCCTTTTTTCCCCTGAGATTTTACATCCTGAGTAAGTACCACTTTCATTTTATTTATACCGCCGCTTTCTTATATCGGAAAGCGTCCTTTCTTTCATTAATTCTTTTTCATATAATCGTCAATGGCTTCCTTAAGGCTTGTAAGCGCTGCCGACATGGTTATATCTTTAAGGAGCGCACCTGCCGCCTCGTAATGTCCTCCGCCGCCTATTTTTTCAAGTATAAGCTGGACATTAATATTGCCGGCAGAACGAGCCGAAATATGCACGCTGTCATCAATTTTTACAAGTGCAAAGCTTGCCATAACCCCATTCACAGACAAAAGCTTGTCAGCCGCTTTCGCTGCCGCCACTCTGTCCTGCGCCGTCCCCTCGCCCTCGCTCATGGAGATAGCGAACATTTGACGGTAGGTTATAACATTCATCGAGAATTTAGCTTCTCTCATGAAGTCCTCAAGCCCCGATTTGAAGAACAGCTGTACCTCAGTGGGATTTGCCCCCTCGGAACGCAGATAGAGCGCCGCACTAAAGGTACGAACCCCTGTATTTCTTGAAAACTGCTTAGTGTCAAGAAGGATTCCCGAGTAGAGAACATCTGCTTCTTCGCGGTGAAGTCCGCCGATAGGCAATGCCTGCTCAAGCATCTCCGATACAAGCTCACAGCAGGAAGACGCCGAAGGCTCGATATAAGATATGATCGGCTGATTCTTGTACTCGCCAACTTTTCTGTGATGGTCGATTATAGCAACCATGCCCACATTGTCGGCAATGTCAGAAGATTCAAACTGAGCCGGATTATTAACATCCACAATAACAAGCAGTGTGTCTGAACGAATCATATCTTGACCCGTGATGCTGTCAACGAAAATATCATCGTATTCATGCAGGGGTGATACCCTGTTTATGGCACTTCTTATATTTACATCTTCCCTGTCTATCACGATGTTCGCTTTAACGCCGCAGAACATTGCGAGCCTTGCAATACCAACACAGGCACCGATGGAATCGTAATCGGGATTTTTGTGTCCCATAATGAGAACATTATCAGCTTTAGCCATACAGAGAGTAAGCTGATTTGCAATTACCCTCGCACGCACCTTTGTACGTTTTTGGACAGTTTTTGTTCTGCCACCGTAAAACTCGGTATTGTGTGCGTTTTTGACTACGACTTGGTCACCTCCGCGCTGCAATGCAAGGTCAAGGGAGGCGTGAGCATCTCTGTCTTTATCGCAGAGTGAGCCTTTAACGCTTGATATACCGATAGAAACGGTAACGGGCATACTTCCCTCGCCAATTCTGACTTCACGGATTTTATCAAGAATATCGAATTTATGCTCTATAAACTCATTGAGGTAACGAGCCTCAAACAAGAATATGAACTTATCGCGCTCATATTCCTTGAGGATTCCCCCAACAGAATCAGCCCATTTCTTGAGAATTGCTTCCACCTCTGCCGCAGCAGAACGGTATTTTTCCTGAACGAACTGCATAAGCTCATCCAGGTTATCTATCATAACATAAGAAATTATGGTTTCCTCATCGGAAAGGCGCTTTGCAAGCTGACGAAGCTCCGTTTGCTCATTCCAAACGGTTATAACGTAATTTTTCCCTTGAGAGGTAATCTTGTATCCCTTTATCCGGAAGACTTTATCGTTTGCAACCGCCTCCACTCCGTCCCTCGACTTGGTATCGTCTGCGGCGGTTACGGTGTCCTCCAGAATCTTATCGATGGTAATATCGGCTATACTGTCAATATACTTAGCATACAGCACCTCTCTTGGATTTACCGTTTTGGTAAATGCGTTGTTATACCATATTATCCTGCCGGATTCATCACATATGACCACCGGCATATAGAGCTTCAAAATAAAATCAAGAGTAATGTTGCTTAGTAACGGCGAAAGCTTCTCGTCGTTTACCGCAGCCGCGCCAAACCGTAAAACACCGTACAAATGAATCGCAATAAATTCTGTCAGCAAAAGGCAGATAAGCATAACTCCGCCGACAGCAAGGGGATTCAGCTTTGAATAGCTTACAATCAGGGCATATATCCCGAAAAATACCGCTGCAATGCTCACCGTAATTATCACTTTAACAGAATACCCGAATGGCTTTTTTTCGTGATTGCTCATTTAATTCATCCCTTTCCGCTTTTTATTATCCAAAAATCAAGTTAATGTTCGTGTAATCAAATTTAACGAGTGCAATGGGCGATAATATCCCATAATAAATATATTATACCACTTTTTTTCTCATATGTCCATATTATTTTGAAGAATTTTAAATATATTTTATAATTTCCCGTCAAATTTTCAGATTCTTGTCTTTGTCTTGACAACGCAAACACCGCAAGAGCTTCAGCCCTTGCGGTGTTTTTTATTAAATTACGCTCGGTCAACAGACTCGGTTTCCCGGGAATTATGCGTCTTTACACTAATCCCATGCGGCGCTTTGTGAGAAGCACCATGAAAATTCCGCCGCCAAGACTTCCGCCGTTACCGTCAGTGGTGAATGACAAGTCGGAGGCCAAGCGGTCTTAGG
>JAZNUF010000185.1:0-3093 GCA_045592185.1 Candidatus Flemingiibacterium sp. | reverse complement strand
TTCCTCCTCCATGGCTTCAAGGAGCGCAGACTGAGTTTTCGGGGAGGCGCGGTTGATTTCGTCAGCCAGGAGTATATTGGTCATAACCACACCGGGGGTAAATTCAAATTTTTCGTCACGGCGGTTGTATATATTAAAGCCGGTGATATCGGAGGCTGTGATATCGGGGGTAAACTGTGCGCGGCGAAACTGAAGTCCTGCCACGGCGGCGAGGGTATGGGCCAAAGTAGTCTTACCGGTACCGGGCACGTCCTCGATAAGGACGTGTGCGCCGGCAAGAAGTGCCGTAATGAGCAGAGTTACCTCTCGATGTTTTCCGATTATTACCTTTTCTATTTCATTTGAAAGACGCTCCGCAGTGTTATATGCCTTTTCGGCGTCAATATCCGAAAGGCGGATAGGAGCTGTATTTTCGGATGTGGCAGATTGTATGTTATTCAATGTCTTATCCTTTCTCACGATGAAGCGGAT
This sequence comes from Candidatus Flemingiibacterium sp., assembly GCA_045592185.1. Classification (GTDB taxonomy): domain Bacteria; phylum Bacillota; class Clostridia; order Oscillospirales; family CAG-272; genus Flemingiibacterium. Next base: position 2,622 of record JAZNUF010000185.1, on the reverse strand, counting down.
TTTATAGATACCATAACCATATTATAGCACAAATGGATACTTGCCGCAATAGAATTAATAATATTTTTACATTGGGGGGGGAGCGTAAAGGAGGTGAACCCCTGCTGCCGCAAGGTTTCCCCTCCTTTGAATCCTCCCCATCCTGGGGCTTTTCGTATAGAGGAAAAGTGGGAGCTTGTGGTGCGTCAAGCGCAAACAGCGTATGGGCTGGGTTTTGGGGCGGATTGGCTGCTGCAATCGCATTATGTTTGGTGGAAAAGGGAGAGTGTACGCACGACATTTCGGGAGCGAAGCCAATTCGGCAGTCGGGTGCGGGAGAAGTTAGGGTGACGAGCTGACGCCGTCACCGAAGCGACAAGCTGACGCTGTCGCAGGAAAGGGAAAGGTGACGAGCTTCGCCGTCATCGGGGGCAGAACAACGAATCATGGGTATATTTCCGTAGGGGCGGATTTCCATATCCGCCCGTTTTCGTTATACAAAAACGCACCGCAAAATATATCTGCGGTGCGTTTGTGCTATTATTCTGTTTTGTAAGTTATTTTGCAAAGTCAATAGCGCGGCTTTCGCGTATCATGTGGACTTTAATCTGTCCCGGGTATTGAAGCTCGTTTTCGATTTTCTTAACGATTTCACGGGCGATTACCACCATTTGCTCGTCATTGACCTCCTCAGGCTTGACGGCGATACGGACTTCGCGGCCTGCTTGAATAGCGAAGGATTTATCAACGCCGGGGAAACTGTATGTAATTTCCTCAAGCTTCTGGAGTCGTTTAACGTAGTTTTCCAAATCTTCACGTCTTGCGCCGGGTCTTGCGGCGGAAATTGCATCTGCCGCCTGGACGATAATCGCAATGATGGTTTGCGGTTCAACGTCATTATGGTGGGCTTCAATAGCGTGGATGATATCCTTATGCTCCTTGAACTTCTTAGCGATATCAACGCCAAGCTGTACGTGAGAGCCTTCGATTTCCTGGGTAAGGGACTTTCCGATATCGTGGAGCAAGCCTGCACGTTTTGCAAGGGTATTATCGATTCCCAGCTCGTCCGCTATCATACCTGAGAGAAGCGCAACCTCAATAGAGTGGTCAAGCACATTCTGACCGTAGCTTGTACGGAAACGAAGTCGTCCCAGAAGCTTAATAAGGTCGGGGCTCATACCGTTGATTCCAAGGTCGTAGGTAGCGCGCTCACCCGCCTGCTTAATCGTTGCGTCAACATCTCTCTTGGCTTTTTCAACCGTTTCTTCGATACGGGCAGGATGGATACGCCCGTCCGACACCAGCTTTTCAAGAGCAAGTCTTGCAATTTCGCGGCGAATGGGGTCAAAGCAGGAAATGGTGATTGCTTCGGGGGTATCGTCTATAATCAAGTCAACACCTGTCATTGCCTCGATGGTATGGATATTTCTGCCCTCGCGGCCTATGATTCTGCCCTTCATCTCGTCATTCGGCAGAGGCACAACGGAGACGGTGTTTTCGGTAACGCTTTCGGAAGCGCAGCGCTGAATGGCAAGGGAAAGAATATTCCGTGCCTTTTGGTCTGCCTCCTCCTTAAACTGCTGTTCGTATTCAATCAGCTTTTGCGCTGTTTCACGCTTCACCTCATCGTCAACGCGGGCGAGAACCTGGTTCTTAGCCTCCTCGGCGGTAAGTCCCGCTGCTTTTTCCAAAGCTTCAAGCTGCTTTATCTTAATGGCTTCGATTTCCTCGCGAGTTTCGTCACACTCCTTAAGCCGTTTGGTCAGCTGCTCTTCCTTGGCTTCCAAAGATTCGATTTTATGTTCAATCTGCTCCTCTTTTTTTGCAATTCGTGCTTCGAGCTTTGACTGTTCGGCACGGCGGTCTTTAATCTCCCGTTCCAAGTCATTTTTCTGGCGGAGAATTTCCTCTTTTGCTTCTATGAGAACTTCTTTTTTCTTATTTTCTGCTGCGCGCTCGCCATCTTCAATTATCTTACGAGCTTGCTCCTCCGCAGAGCCAATCTCTGCTTCGCCAACTTTTTTTCTGTAGATTATACCGAAAAATACACCAAGTGGTAAGCACACCACTGCGGTGACAAGTACGCTTATAATGATTTCCGTCAATTTAAGAACACCTCCTCGTGTTGTTATTTTATAAAATTTCCGATTGTTTTAATGCAATTATTTTATTGTCTATTTTATCGCTGTAAATTCCGCCGTTCCATCATTGACGAAAATCAGCGAATATAATAACCCATATTAATTACACATACATATATTTTATACAAAAATTAAGCAAATGTCAAGGGGGAAAAGGGCGTTTTGGGTAAATTGTTACCAAAGATGCGCATAAATTAACAGATTATTAAAGAATCTGTCATTCTGTGGTGGGGGAGCGAAAAGGAGGGGAACCCCTGCTGCCGCAAGGTTTCCCCTCCTTTGAATCCTCCCCATCCTGGGGCTTTTCGTATAGAGGAAAAGTGGGAGCTTGTGGTGCGTCAAGCGCAAACAGCGTATGGGCTGGGGTTTGGGGCGGATTGGCTGCTGCAATCGCATTATGTTTGGTGGAAAAGGGAGGGTGTACGCACGACATTTCGGGAGCGAAGCCAATTCGGCAGTCGGGTGCGGGGGAAGTTAGGGTGACGAGCTTCGCCGTCACCGA
>JAZNUF010000184.1:0-3595 GCA_045592185.1 Candidatus Flemingiibacterium sp. | reverse complement strand
CGGAGGAGGAGTGACAAAGACATTACTAACACACATTTATATTAATACTCGTACGATTCCGCAAATTAACAATAAAGGTGGAGAGAGTTTATGATCATTAATTATGTAGGAAGACAATTAAGCGTTCCGGAAGACTTCAAGCTCGTGGCTGAAACCAAATTAGCAAAGTTCGATAAATTCTTCCGAGATGAGCCAACGGCAACGGTTAAGCTCTCAGCCATCAAGAATCGTGAACGGGTTGAAGTTACCATCATGGCAGGCAGTATGTTTTACCGCGGAGAAGAAACCGAGGAAACCTTTAGGAATGCCCTTGATTTAGCGATAGAGGCTATTGAAAGACAGATTCGCAAGAACAAAACAAAACTTGCAAAAAGACTTCGCGATACCCTTCCCGATGAAAGCAGTGTAGAAGAAATAGAGTATGAACCCATAATTAAAACTAAAACCTTTGAGCTTCGTCCAATGACACTCGAAGAAGCCATCCTCCAAATGAATTTACTTGGTCACAGTTTCTTTGTCTATTCCGATTCCGTAACGGGAGAGGTAAACATTGTGTACCGCCGCAATGACGGCGACTACGGTCTGATTATCCCAAGAAAATAGCGTTACCTTTTTTGCCTCCGAAGCTTCGGCTTCGGAGGCGTTTTTGTTTGAAAATTTCGTGTTTTCTATTGACACAATTACAAGTTTTTGCTATAATGAATGTGCAGTTAAAATTTGTTATCGAAAATAATATATTTTAATTTAAATAGAAAGCTGAGGAAAATTATGGATATTATCGAAAAATTCACTGGTTTAAATATTGCCGATTCCGTAAATGACCCGGATAAGCGTGCGATTTATCTTCACAACTGGGAGCAGATGCACACAAATTACGGTGAAAACGTAGATTGGGAACGGCTCAGAAAGCAGATCCTCCTCTGCGATGAAACCGCGGACTATCTGTACAGAACCCCAAAGCCGGTTAAGTATGTTCGCGGCACCAGACCTTATCTTGATAAAGTTGTTGATGAGGTTACCGCAAACTGCACCACCGACAAAGAGAAAATATTGAGCATTTTCACCTATATACGGGATTTGTACAAAAAGCATGAAGCCGGAACATTCATACAGCTCTTTTACGGAGGCACTGAGGAAGATCTTATTAAAAAAGGCGAAAACCTCTGTGAATGTGTAGCAAGACTTATGGTTGCGCTCTGTGAGGTGGCAGGCTTCCCCGGAAGAATCATACTTCAGATTGTAGCCGGACATCTCGTAAGCGAAATTTACTTTGACGGCAAGTGGGCATTCTTTGACCCGAGAGGCGGTATTTTCTATCTTGATGCCGATGACAATTTCCTCTCCATTCGTGAAATTATGGCGGACCGTTCCGTTATATTTAAACAGAAAGATTGGGTTAAGGCTTATGCTTCCGATTTGTGGACTCACGATTATTGGGCACAGAAAAATTACGATGGCTCAATGCATCCCAATGAAATGCCCTGCTTTGGCGAATATTCACTCATGGATGCTGACGAATATCACTTCGAGTGGATATATACGAACATCGCCGCTAACAACGGTCTCGGAGAATGCATAGCGCGTTACGGAGAGTTGAGAGTGCCTGTTTTTGGCAAACCGTTCTCTTGGTAATTTAAAAAACAAAATCAACCTATCCAAGAATCTTTTGGATAGGTTGATTTTTATATTTTTTTCAATGAAAATTTTGTGCATATCCGCATGAGATGCGTGAAGAAAAATTTGTACTGCCCCGTTTTGCGTGACACAAGCAGAAAAATTACGTTTGGAACTATAAGAGTTACCAGCACGGCAAGGACAAATCCGAAAATTCCTTTTGGAATGAGCGAGCAGATAAATCCGTTTATAAGCCACGCTCCGCCGATTACCGCCAAATAAACGGCAACATCAAAATAGAACAGCTTTTTGCCCTTAAGACAAGCACAGGAAACGGAATTTGCCTCCCACGGGATTCCCACAAGAACATGTGATACGGTGGTTCCGAGTAAAACGCCGAAAAGTCCCATGCCAAGTTTTAGAAAGATTGCGGAAACAACAAGGTTAACCGCCGCTTCCACAAAGCCTCTCCATTTAATTCGTGAGAAAAGGCCTGCAGCATTAATAAACATCATATTGGGTTGGCGAAGCCCCGAAAGGAGAAAATTTATACTCATGGCATGAACCGCGGCGACAGATACTTCAAGCCCCGAACCAAAAGCAATAGTAACAAATCGTCCCATCAGCGCATCAAGAGCGATAGCAGAGAAGCCGTAGAGCCATGCCACCGCAAAAAGTATATTTCTGTAAACCTCTCCGCGTTTTCCGCCGCCCTCGGCAATCAGATTTCCAACGCTTGCCGTAACTCCGTTCATTACTTGGGTAAGAATAGCCTGAACGGTTAAAATGAGCTGGAGATAATTTGAGTAAAGTCCAACCAAGACCACATCAATAGTGGCGATAAGCAAATTATCGGTGCCCGTAACCACAACGCTTCCGAAGCGGGTTATAAACATGGACTTCACATTGCCTTTGATTTCGCTCTTTTCCGCATCATTTGGCATTTGTTTACTTTTTCTGAGATAGGGAAAAAGCCGTTCTGCCGTGTGGGATATGGCAAGATTTGAAAGGATTGTGGACAGGAGCTGTACAATCAGATATAGAATATAGCTTCTTGTAATTATCAGCATAATAAGCTGCATCACATTCTGAAGTACAGCAAAAATGCTTATATTTATTGAATTTTTGTAATCCTGCCCAGAAGCCGTAATAAGTGGGCGCTTGTAGGAAAACAGATAGGACGCCGCAGAATTTGCAAGGAACAGCAAATATATTATGCCCATTCCATCAACTTCCGGTACATCCCCCATTATAAGCGGCAAAAATGGCATAAGACAAAGTCCCAACACCGAAACTGCCGCCGCCACAATTCGATAGGCAAGGGCATATAGATTCATTATTCTGCAAATTGCCGCCCTGTCTTTTATGGCAATAGGGCGATAAAGCGAATATGTGAATGCCGCACCCATGCCAAGCTCAGTCAGCGAAAGCAAGGACAATACAGAATAAAATACGCCGTTTACTCCTAAATACGCTTCCCCTAAAATTCGAACAAACGCAACCCTTGTTATAAAACCGAAAACAAGACTTACAGCTTGTCCGACAACGGCATAAAAACTGTTTTTAACAGAGTTTTCAGAACGCATTATGAAATACTTACAACTTCAAATCCAAGGTCGTTAACGGTGTCTTTAAGAACATCGTCCCCGGGAAGATTTCCCTCAACATACGCCATCCCTTCGGAAAGCTCAACCTTTACGGAAATTCCAAGTGCTTCAAGAGCCTTTGTTACTCTTCCGGAGCAATGAGCACAGTGCATACCCTCGATTTTAATTGACTTTTTCATGATTTTTCACCTTTCAGAGCAAATTATTATATTTTGACTTTATAAAGACGCAAAGCGTTTGTGACAACGAACAATGACGACAAGCTCATGGCTGCCGAACCAATCATCGGACTTAGAAAAATTCCAAATCCGGACAAAACCCCTGCCGCCACGGGAATTCCCAAGACATTATAGAAAAACGCCCAAAACAGATTC
>JAZNUF010000183.1:0-5184 GCA_045592185.1 Candidatus Flemingiibacterium sp. | reverse complement strand
TAATAACACAGATGTTTTCGCGCCCCTCTCAGATATTCTTTTCCACGCTGATGATAAAGTCGTCAGTTTGGCAATCACCATCGAACACATAAAAAGCCTGATGTATTTTCTCGGCGAGTTCTTCAGCTTTGAAACCCTCTCCCCCTGGTGCATTAACGATCGAGACACGCGCGACAAAGCAGCGTTGCACCTATCCAAGTATCCGCATTACCGGAGCTTGTATGAAACAATATCCGCACTGCTCATGGACGGAGAAAACGAAGCCGAGCAAGTAGGGGAGTGCATTGACAATGCTATGACGTACATACGCGCAAGTGCTGCAAAACGTGGGGAGGAATAAGCTCATGAACGATACACAGAACGCAACTCCTGAAGAAGATATTGAAAACCGAATCCTTTACGGGCTGTGGAATGAATGGATAGCTGAGGCTATAAGCATAGGAAAAGAGCCGCCAGAGGAAACAGCAGCAATAGCCCATTTTGCAAAAATAACGGGCTGTACAATACATGGTCCTCTTGCCATGCTGTTTAGAGGGTTTAGGGCCGGAGTTGACAAAGGCATAGAATTTTGCGAAAGAATGGATGCAAAAGCATAGCTTTAAGCAGAGAGGGGAACAATGGCATCATTTGCGGCCTTGTCCCTTAATTCAGCAAGACGGGTTTGCACCTTTGGATTTTTCAATAATTGACTTGCTGATTTTAGTTACATAGTTTTGCAAACTTTGGCTTTTTTATCTATATAGCATCTTATATTAGCTTATATTAGCATTTATTAACAATCTTGCCCCGACAGGTCCTTTTTTAGTCGCATAGTTTCGTAAACTCAGGTTTGTGTTTATTTATCGTCATTGTCGAACAAAAATATACGCTGGATATGTGCACGGTTTATAAGTGATGTCTTTCCATCGTTATCCATATATGCAGCGAATCCCTCGATTGATGTATAGGCGTGGAACATAGTAAACGGTATACGCTCGCCTGCTGTTGTCAGCATCGTTCCCTCTACCGGAATCTTGTCGAATGTCATTATCGGACTTTCGTTTATATCGCCATTCCGGTGATAGTATAAATCGCTTGTTGTAATAAGTTCATCCATGTGTTGTATCTCCTTTGTATATGTATATTTATTTTGCCGTGGATTCGTCACCATTTTGTTTTATACGCTTTCGCTATTTATGGATTCAAAGCGCGCCATCCGTAACGCATGTAACGCCGTAACACGTTTTTTCTTATACTTTTCCTTTTTATATTTTATACTATTTTATATAATAATTAGTTACAGCGTTACAGAAATTCTATAAATCATTATGACATCTGACTTTTTTAATGTAACGCATTTTTTATAATAAGTGCGTTACGTTGTGTTACAATGCGTTACAAATGGCTGTTTATCCGCCTGAATAGCCATAGTGTGACCTGATTGGTAGACGGATAGAACGTTGTGTAACGCTTTCAACACGTTTCATTTGCGTTACATATCCAAGTTTTTTCAAAGCTTTCGACACCTTTGTTGCCGAATACTTCTGTAATGGTGGATAACAGCTCATAAAATTCGTGATAGTTGTGTCCTGCCACCAATCGGGATGTCCTTCCGCTTCGGTGAGAATATCAAGGATCTCATCCTCTGCCGGTAATGCCTTTTGATGTGCTCTGTTACGTTCTTCCAATAATGCTCGCTCTTCATGAGAAAGCCTAAACCCCTGCACGTCTTGGCTGTACTCACAGTATATTTGCGCCCATAGTTGGAGTGGATCGAGCTTGTCAAGTGCGTCAAGGTCGATTTTATTCACGGGAACAACCCAAAAACGGCGGTTTCCGGTTGCATCTGTGAGAAAGTCGGCCGTATTACACGTTGCACATAGGTTTGTACGCCGCACATTGACCGTATCACTGCGTGCATATGACAAGCGGTATCTATCTGTTGATTGAGTGATGAACGCCTTGAGAGAAGCTATATCACCCTTTAGAGTGGATTCAAGTTCTCCCAGTTCCGCTATCCATGATGTGACAACACGGCGCGCAGTGTCCTTGTCGTATTGGTTTATAGATAATCCCTCTCCAAACCACTCGGGATGTATGGCTATCTTCCTGAAAAAGCTTGTTTTTCCTACGCCTTGTGCTCCGCATAATACGAGCAGACCGTCTGCACCGAATGGCGTTTTTTCCTCGTTATTAAGCAAGCTCACGCCTTGATGAAGCCATTTTCTTATAAGAGTGCGTGACAAATCATCATCTTCGGAAATGCCAAGAATCTTATACACTTCGGCAAGGCGGTCAATACCATCCCATTTGCACATAGATATTTCGTTAAGAACGGGATTATACTGGGCATCATTAGCAATAGTTTCCAAGTATTTCCATATGCTTTCTGTGGTGCATCCCGTGAACATTGAGCGATAATCTGAATGAATGATTGTAGCAAGTGTATCAAGCTGTTTACTTGGTCGCACATCTGATACGTATGGGATCTTTCCCATTACGTCAATATCGCCGGTAATGACATTATATTGTACCCCCAGGCTCATACTACGTAAAATATCATAGCAGCCACTAAGCGAAAATGGTTCACGCTGTGCTCGTTGCGGCTTGGTATACTCTGCCTTATTTAACGCTTGACTCAAAAGCTATCACCTCTTATATTGCCGCACAGGATTCCCGAGCAAGCCATTCATTGAGCTTGTCCACGGGGATTATAATGCGGCGTTCAGATATGCGAATAGCCGGAAATCCCTCTCGCTTTGTCAGCTCATACGCCACCGGGCGGCTGACACCGAGCATCTTTGCAAGCTCCGGTACGTTGATTGCAAGCTTATCCATGCTAACAGTAGATTGAGAATTAATCATATTTACCTCACTTTCAGAAAAGTTGTTTATTGTGTGTGCAATTATATTATACCACATTTTTGTGTACTTGTAAAGAGCTTTGCATAAAATTGTATAAAAATATTTTTAATTGTTGACAATCGTGTGAAATTGTGTTATCATAATGACGAGGTGATTTTTTATGAATAATATTACGGACACTTTTTCTGAACGGCTGCGACAACTCCGAACTGCTAAAGGACTAACACAAGCAGAGCTTGCAGATGAACTTGGCGTATCTCGAAACAGTATTTTCTTTTATGAAGCTGGAAAGAGGAATCCCGATATCGTTATTTTCAAAAAAATAGCCGATTATTTCCATGTCACTTGTGATTATATGTTGGGAGCATCGATTAACAAGACCGTGGAAACAAGGGAAATAGGCGAAGAACTCGGCTTGACAGATGAGGCGATTTCTACACTGAAACAGCAATCGAAAGAAGCTAAAGGCGATTTTGAGGCCCGAATGTACACAACAGCTATAAACAGAATAATTGTCAATAAAAAACTTGTTTTTGAAATAGCATCCTTTATAGATAAAAATTTCAAATCAAATATCGCTGATTTTATAGCGAGAGACACACACGATGATGTTGCGGAAAGCAGTAAAAAACAGACATTTGAGAATATTGGTATTCCTTATACGGAAGAAAATCGCAAACTAATTTCTGAATTTTTGTATGATACAATGGATGAGCAAATTATGCGCAGAATCCATGATGAGCTTGAATTGATACGAGGTGAAGCCACCAATAATGCCGACCAAAAAGATTAACGCCAAGAACACCGGCACGGTACGCCAACGCCCGGACGGCCGATGGGAAGCTCGTGCAACCGTAGGCGGAAAACGCCGCTCATTCTACGGGGATAAGCAAAGTGACGTGGTAAAGGCGATGCGTGCTGCACTGAAAGCTTCAGACGATGGGATGTACTTTGAGCCTACTCGTATTACCGTTAGCGAATGGCTTGATATATGGCTGAAAGAATATGCCGCACCGAGCCTCAAAACCCTCTCCCTCTCAACGTATGACAGCCGCATTAGAACGCATATAAAGCCGGCACTCGGTAAACTGAAGCTGTCCGAGCTGAACGCCACGCATATACAAACGCTGTATAACAACCTTACAAGACGAGAGGGACTGTCGCCAAAGACGGTGAAGAACGTACACGGAATACTACACAAAGCTATATCGCAGGCGGTCAAGCTCCGGTATATACCCTATAATCCTGCGGATGCTTGTGAGCTTCCACGCATGGAGAAACGTGAAATAAAGCCTTTAACCGAAGCAGAGATAGCGGCATTCCTTAAAGAGATAGCTGAGGGGGAACGCCTGCGAGATTTGTTTATAGTTACACTGTTCACCGGACTGCGAGAGGGTGAAATATGCGGTCTTTCGTGGAACGCTGTTAATTTCCGTGACGGCACAATTACCGTAAAGCAACAGCTTCAGAGGGGAAAAGAAAAAGGCAGAGGACATTTCCTGTCCACTACCAAGAATGACAAAGCAAGAATAATTACAGCTGCGCCATACGTCATAGACACGCTGAGGCAGGTTTATAATCAACAGATACAAGAGAGATATGCCGCAGGTATGGCATGGGCTAACCCGTGGAATCTCGTATTTACTGACCCTCTCGGCGGATTCATACCGCCGCAAACGGTTCTGAAACATTTCAAAGCCGCGTGTGCCCGTATTGGTCGCCCGGATGCACGATTCCATGACCTGCGCCACACATACGCCGTTGTATCGCTTCAAGAGGGTGACGATGTGAAAACGGTACAACAAAACCTCGGTCACGCCACAGCATCATTTACGCTCGATGTGTACGGTCATGTATCAGAGAAAATGAAGCAAGAGAGCGCACGCCGAATGGAGAATTTTATAACCAAAATCAAGGCATAAAACACCGATTTAATTCTATCTGGGGTAAAAACTGGGGTAAAACCATATTTTTAAGCATGAAAAAAGCTCGAAAACGCTTATGTTTCCGAGCCTTTTCTTTGGCGGAGAAGGAGAGATTTGAACTCTCGCGCCGGTTAAATCCGACCTACACCCTTAGCAGGGGCGCCTCTTCGGCCTCTTGAGTACTTCTCCGTATCAAGTGTATCCGAAGCGTTTCCGCTTCGTGCATCCGCGACCGTCTCATCACGTTGCCTGATTATTATAATACATTTACCGGGGTTTGTCAAGAGGTTTTTGAAAAATAATTAATTATTTTTTCGGAATATTTTTCCGCGCTCATCCGAGACGGCATTCGTCCTCGTATTCAATATACGGATCGCCGTTTCCGTCAAACCGGATTTCAAGGAAAACGTACGTC
>JAZNUF010000182.1:0-7381 GCA_045592185.1 Candidatus Flemingiibacterium sp. | reverse complement strand
ACCGCTTGGCCTCCGACTTCCTTCAAAACTGCCGCCCCATCGCTGCTGCCTCCTGCCAAGCCTGCCGCCATGGGAATGGTCTTTTCTATATGAATGGCAAGGTCGTAATTCTCAATACCCGCTGCGGCAAAATAGGCAGCCGCACTGCGGCAGCAGAGATTGCTTTCGTCACATGGAACATGGGGATTTGTGCAGGTTACGGTAATTTTTTGCTCCTTCCCGCCGTCTTTTTTTGTTAAGGCTATTTTATCAAAAAGAGTCACCGTCTGCATGACACTTTCAATTTCATGATATCCATCGGCACGCTTTCCTTTGACCGAAAGCCACAGATTGATTTTCGCCGGGGCGTTGACAGTTAAGCTGTTTATGACAGTTACCCTCCTATTAGTTTGATAATGAAATTCTTCTTTATTTTTACCGCCTTGAAAGGACACAACTCCTGACAGCAGTAGCATTTAATACACCTGTCATCAATAATGAACCCTTGCTTTTTGCCATTTCCTTTTTGTCGGATTTCTATGGTATGCCCGGGACAGCTTCGCTCACATTCACCGCATCCCACACACTTTTTTGTGTCAATAACGGGCCGTGGCTGAAGCCATGAGTTAAGTCTGCCACCGAACATTGTCGGTAGCTTTGCAAGCAGTGAGCTTCCGCCCCGCCGTGCCGTATCTGGCTTTACAAAATCCTCAACCGCAAAACAGGAAAGAGGTTCATCGGAAATTATATTCAGCTCCGATGCAGTCCCAGGGCAATATCCTCGCCTTATCCCCTCGTCAAGCATAATAACTCCCCCCACCCCTATAATAGAAGCCCCCGCCACGTCAACGCAAAATGGATTTACGCTGGCAAGCAGGCAATTTAACTTCCTCGGCGTTCCGCCCGTAGGCCCGTTGCCCTCCATGGCAACAATACCGTCAAGAAGATTAAAGGTCGGCTTTGAGGATATGTGCATTGCGCAAAGGTCAGCAAGCATAGAGCCAAAATCATTATAGTCGGGAAATCTTGCGTGCATTTCAAATTTCGCCACCCCCGGCACTGTTCCGAAATAATTCTTCACCGCACCGCTGTACCCCGTAAGTGCATGGCTTTTAAGCTTTGCCAAATTCACAATAACATCCGCATCGGCAATAGGGGTAATTATATCAAAAAGCTTCGAGGCTTTTCCCTCTTTTGCTTCGAGAGTTTTTGAGGTGGTATCAAAATTAAGCTTCACACCGCACCTTTCGGCAACCTCATAAATTCCGCAGGTACGGTAAACCGCCCTTAAAGCTTGCTCGGTGTAAAGCCCCCCGGGGCTTTCCGCAATTACGATATCCGCCGCACGTCCTCGAAGGACGGAGATAACCGCTTCAAGAACGGCAGGGTGAGTGGTTGCCGCCCTATCGGGACTTGCTTTCATAACCAAATTCGGCTTGATTGCCACCCTTTTCCCATCGAACATATGGGCAACATCAAGGCTGTCAAGCATTTCTTCGATTATTTCGGCAAGCTCCGCCGCGTTATATTTCTCGCAGCGTTTAATAGCAACCGGAGAATTCGGATTTATCTTCATTTAAGACTCCACGTAATGAGCGCCCACCGATTCTTTTCTGTTAATGGCGCCCGTAATAATCATATTGGCAACCTGCGCCATTGTGTAAAGCTGATATTTACCGGGGCTGTCAAGGGTAACTCCCTCAAGCTCCGAAAGCAGGTCGTCCACGAATTTCTTGCACTCCTCCATACCTGCCTTCGTTCTGACGGCATTCGCCTTTTCGGTCATCATATCCCGAAGCTCGGCCCGTTTTTTTACAATGTCAAAAGGCATTTCTGCTCCTCCGGACAGAGACTCTGCAGAAAACTCAGGCTCAGGTCCCTTATCAGACCCCGAGGCATTTATGTGATTAGCCGCACGTCTGCTGAAAACAAGGCATTCCAGCATAGAATTGGAAGCAAGGCGGTTTCCGCCGTGAATGCCCGTACAAGCACATTCTCCGCAGGCATAAAGGCCGTCTATATTTGTCTTGCCGTCAAGGTCCGTTTTGATTCCGCCCATCAGGTAGTGCTGTGCCGGTCTTACGGGAATCTGCATATGAGGCGGAATTATGCCGTACTTGCAGCATTCCCCGTAAATTGTGGGGAACCGCTTTGAGAAAAATTCCTCGGTCATAGCGGATACGTCAAGGAACACGTTATCTTTGCCTGTACGGCGCATTTCCTTGATAATTTCACGGGTTACTATGTCCCGCGGTGCAAGGTCGGCAAGCTCGTGCTTACCCTGCATAAAGGGCTCGTTTTCGTGATTTTTCAGGATTCCGCCCTCGCCGCGCACCGCTTCGGATATGAGAAAACGACGTTCTGATTGCCCCTTCTGGGGGGTCATAGTGGTAGGATGGAACTGCACGAACTCCATTCCGTAAATTTCCGCCCCCGCGCGCTCTGCGGCGGCAATTCCGTCACCGATAGCTCCGGCAGGGTTTGTGGTGTGGTTGTATAACGCACCGATGCCGCCCGTGGCAAGTATGATTTTCGTACATTTTATAATCTTCGGACGCCCGTCAGATACGATAGCTCCCGTAACTGCTCCGCCCTCTGTAAGTATGTCAATCAGATAGGTATTAAACTTGATTTCAAGATTTTTGCGCTCAAGGGCAAGCTCTCCAAGACGGCGAGTGGTTTCCCTGCCCGTAGCGTCACCGCCGCAGTGTACAATCCGTCTTCGGGAATGACCGCCCTCTCGGGTTATCATAAGCTCTCCCTCCGGGTTCAAGTCAAAGGGTACATCAAGCTCAACCAGCTCCCGTATATTCTCCGGCCCCTCTTTTACCAAAAGGTTGACCGCGTCAACATCGCAAAGCCCTGCCCCTGCCTTGAGGGTATCCTCCACATGGGACTCAAAGCGGTCATTCTTTTCGTCTATTACCGCGGCAATTCCGCCCTGAGCAAGCCATGAATTGGATTTGTCAAAATCCGCTTTGGTCACCACCATCGTCTTTTTTTCGGGCGCAATATGCAGCCCCGCGTAGAGTCCGGCGATACCGCTTCCTACTATCAAAACGTCACATTCAATTACCGGCAGTCCGTCCGCCCGTCCGCTGAAAATATATCTTCTCATTACCTTAATGTAAACCGTCCTTTCGTAATGCACGAACCTTAATCTTTCTGAAGTCCTCGGAAATCCTCCACAAAACAGGGATAGGATTTGTTTATGCAGCTCATGTCATCCACCACAACCTCCGACATACAGCCAACGGAAGCCGCTGCCGCCGCCATAGCGATTCGATGGTCGTTTTCCGATAACACTCTGCCGCCGCGAAGCTTTTCTTTACCCACGATTATAAGTCCGTCATCGGTTTCTGTAACCTCGCCGCCCAAATCACGAATCATCGCCGCCGTGGTGGCAATTCGGTCACTTTCCTTTATTCTAAGACGTCCGGCGCCGTATATTCGTGTTGTACCCTTGGCAAATGCCGCCATGACCGCAAGGGCAGGAACCAAGTCCGGAATGTTTTTGGCGTCTATATCCTCAGCTTCAAGCCTGCCGCAGGAGATAATATCCACATACCCGTCACCCCATAGGACCTTCGCGCCGAAACGGCTGACTATCTGAAAGAGCGCAAAATCTCCCTGCTTGGTTTCGGTGGAGATTCCTCTCAGTCTGACTCTGCCGCCGATTGCCGCCGAAACAGCAAAAAATGCCGCCTGGGAGCAGTCGCCCTCCACCTCCATATTGTGAGGATTAAGCTTTGGGCCGAAAATTTTGTAGCCACTGTCGTTTTCTTCGATTTTCGCACCGAAACACCTCATGGTGTCAACGGTCAAATCAGCGTAAGGCTTACTTTCAAGCTCGGTAGTCAATATAATTTCACTTTCCCCCTCCACCCGGGAAAGGGCAAGCAAAAGCCCCGTTACAAACTGGGACGAGATATCTCCGCGAAGCTTGTACACCCCTGCCGAAAGCTTACCGGATACATCAAGAGGAAGGTATTCGCCATTTCCGGGATAGGCAAGCACTCCGCCGCAGTCCTCGAGCATGGACTTGTATATGTCCGTAGGCCGCATCGGGAGTCTGCCCTCGCCGATAAACCTTGCCTTGTTCGCAAGCGCCGCCGTCAAGGGGATAAAAAATCTTAGGGTGGAAGCGGATTCTCCGCAGTTTATGATTCCTGCGTCAATACCTCTTTTGCAAGGCTCCGTTATTGTAAAACGCCTTTCATCCTTACTGTACGACATCTCCGCACCGAGAGCGCGCAGAGCCGAAACCGTAGCGTTAATATCCTTAGATAAATCAACTCCGTCAATTACGGAATTTCCTGCCAAAGCTCCGCAAATAAGGGCACGGTGTCCTTGACTTTTGGATGAGGGCAGCCGTACTTCTCCATCTATTTTGGACGGTGTAAAAACCATGTTTTTCAAATCAAAGCACTTCCCTTTTAAGAAATAATCTCTTTTAGCCGTGCAAGCGGCAGCTTTTTTGAAGTCGCCTTGCCTATATCCTCAAGCAGTACGAAAGAAATGTCATCTCCCACACGCTTCTTGTCCGCGTAAACAACAGAAATAAGCTCCTCTGCCGTGTAATCCATATCTGTTGGCAGTCCGCAAATCTTAAGGGCAGTTCGGATTTTATCTTCAAAAGCTGCGGAATATCCGAGAGCTCCGCCAATTCTCGCCGCCCAGAGCATACCGATTCCCACAGACTCGCCGTGAGAATAACGAGTGAAATTCCCAAGCTTCTCCACCGCATGACCGAGAGTGTGTCCGTAGTTCAAAATCATACGCAGCCCTCCCTCAAACTCATCGGCCTCCACAATCTCCGCCTTGATTTTCATGCACCTGAAAACCAATTCTTCAAGGGAAAGGGACTTAGACAAAATCCCGTCAAAAAGCCCTTTATCGGCAATACATCCGTATTTGATAACCTCACCCATGCCATCATGCATATATTGGAGAGGCAGCGTCTTAAGAAACAGACTGTCGGCAATTACCGCCACAGGCTGATGGAAGGCACCCACGAGATTTTTACCGCAAGGCAAATCCACGCCCGTCTTTCCGCCGATGGAGGAATCCACTTGGGAAAGCAGAGTAGTTGGAATCTGCAGAACAGCAATTCCGCGAAGATAAGTGGCAGCCCCAAAGCCTGCTATATCTCCGCAAACTCCGCCGCCAAGGGCAATCACAAGGGATTTGCGGGTAAGAGCCGCCTGACGAAAGGCATCGTACATGGCCGAAACGGTGGCAAGATTTTTACTTGCCTCCCCTGCCGTAAAAACATATTCCCCCGCAAGGGAAACATTCGCTCCCGATAAGGCGGACTTTATTGTATTTTCATAAAGAGGGAAAACATTGCTGTCAGACACTAAAAAAATTCTGTCGAAGCTATTCTCGGAAAGAACTTTATGCAGCGCCTTTTGGAGAATCCCCTCTCCAACATGAATAGTATAGCTCCCCGCCCTGTGGGATACCTTTATTTCATTCACCGATTTACACCTTACTCTCTTACTCTATTGTGAATTTCAGACTTATATCAAGAGCACGGACGGAATGTGTCAGCGCACCGATACTGATAAGGTCAACGCCGCAGGCGGCAACCTCTGAAAGATTGCGGTCCCCCATATTTCCCGAGGCTTCGGTAATGGCTCTGCCGTTTACAATCTGCACCGCCTTTTTCATGTCCTCGCAGCTCATATTATCAAGCATGATTATGTCAGCGCCGGCCTTTAATGCTTCCTCCAGCTGAGTGAAGTTCTCAACCTCCACCTCAATTTTCAAGGTGTGGGGAGCATTTTTCTTTGCCGCAGCCACTGCCGCGGTTATAGAGCCAGCCGCAACGATATGGTTGTCCTTTATAAGCACGCCGTCCGCAAGATTGAAGCGATGATTGGTGCCGCCGCCCACCTTGACTGCGTATTTTTCCAATACCCGAAGTCCCGGAGTCGTCTTACGTGTATCGCATATCTTTGAGGAATACCCCTCCACCGCCTTTACTGCCTCAGCAGTACGGGTAGCAATGCCCGACATACGCTGCATAAGATTAAGCCCGATTCGCTCACCGGTAAGTACGTCCGTTGCCTTTCCCCGAACCTCGGCGATTATTTCACCTTTTTCGATTCTGTCCCCGTCATTTTTCATGGCAGTAAACTGAATTTCTCCGTTTATCAGCTCAAAAACGCGCTTCGCAACTCCGATTCCGCAGAGTACGCCGCTTTCTTTCGCCTTATAGAGCCCGTGAGCAATTTTATCCTCGGAAATGGTGGACTCCGTGGTAATATCACCTGTTCCGATATCCTCACAAAGGGCGTTCATTATTATTTTATCAAGCATATTTTTATCAAGATACATTTTTCTACGCTTCCTTTCTTTGGCATACTTTGTCGGCCAATGACCCTTTTATTTCATTGACACCATGCGCTCAAGAGGACGTGCGGCAGCCTCAATCTGCTCGGGAGTGAGTATAACCTCGTTCTCCCCGTCACGCAGCACCCGAATAATATCATCAAGGGTGGTCTTTTTCATGTCGGCACATATTGCACAATTTGTAAGAGGATAAAATTTCTTATCCGGGGAATCATTTCTAAGACGGTCAAGCACGCCGATTTCGGTACCGATTATAAATTCCTTGTCCGAAGATTTTTCGCAGTAATCTATAATTTGCGAGGTGCTTCCGACAAAATCCGACATCTCAAGCACTTCCCTCGGACATTCGGGATGGACGGTAATCTTGCCATTTGGGTAGGCTTCTCTTGCTTTTTTGACCGCATCAACGCTTATAGCATTGTGAATGGGGCAGAAGCCGCTATGTATTATAAACTGTTTTTCCGGCACGAGAGAAGCTACATACGAGCCGAGATTTTTGTCCGGTACGAAAATTATCTTTTTCTCCGGAATATCCCGACAAATCCGCACGGCATTTGAAGAGGTCACGCATATATCGCAGACCGCCTTGGTTTCGGCAGAAGAATTGATATAGCAAGCTACCGCCGCGTCAGGGTGAGCGGCGCGGTGCTTCATAACCTGTTCTGCCGTCACCATGTCAGCCATGGGACAACCCGCATCGGGCCGTGTTATGTAGACCTTTTTTGTTGGATTCAGGATTTTCGCGCTCTCTGCCATAAATCTGACGCCGCAGAAAACGATAATGTCACTTTCCGCCTGCTTCGCCTTTTTTGCAAGCTCGAAGGAATCTCCGAAACAGTCTGCCACCTGCTGAACGTCATAATTTTGATAATAATGGGCGAGTATTATCGCGTTCTTTTCTTTTTTTAGACGCAAAATTTCTTCTGTTTTATGAGAATTTGCCGTATCTGTGCTGGTTATCATAGTTGATGTTATCCCTTCCGATGATGGATATAAGTATACATAATAATACTATATCACAAAATTCCCCATTTTGCAATGACAG
>JAZNUF010000181.1:0-5939 GCA_045592185.1 Candidatus Flemingiibacterium sp. | reverse complement strand
TTTATTTCCGATGCACATCACCGCGCAAGAATTGACGCCGCCATCTCGTTGTTAAACCGGCACGCGGCATATCGTTGGGACCAATGCAGAATGGACAGGTTGATTCGTGAATTGCTCCTTGACGCGGCAATTTCTGGTGACGGTGTGTTGTTCACCTATTGGGACCCTACAATCCGCACGGGTCAGGCATACACGGGAGATTTCGTTACGGTTACTATTGACAGCACCAATGTTTTTGTGGCAAATGTCAATTCAAGAAATTTGCAATCTCAGGAATACGTGATAATATCGGGGCGCGAATCCGCAAAAAAACTTCAATCAGAGGCTCTTGCAAGTGGAGCTTCAAGGGAAGACGCCATGAAAATCCGTCCCGATTCAGACATCCACTACGGTGCAGGTGACGGCGCTTCCATCGAAAACAATGATTCTGCTTCTCAAAAAGCAACATACATAATAAAATTCTATCGGGATGATAACGGTTATGTTTGCTTTGAAAAATCCACAAAGGACTGCATAATACGCAGAGCTTCAACGGGTCTTAAATTGTACCCTCTGACTATCTTGAACTGGATTCCCACGAAGAATTCCTATCACGGCACGTCCCCTATTCTTCCGCTTATACAGAATCAAAAATATGTAAATAAGGCGTATGCGCTTATGATGAAGCATATGATTGATTCCGCTTTTTCAAAGGTCGTGTACGACAAGACACGAATTCCCGAATGGACAAATGAGGTTGGACAAGCTATAGGGGTTGTGGGCGGCGATATTTCCGGTGTTGCATCCACCATTTCTCCCGGAGAAATGGATGACAATTTCGCCGACATAATTAACGGTGTAATTTACAATACCAAGGAATGTATGGGAGCAACCGAAGCATCCCTCGGAGAAGCTTCCCCCACCAACACCTCTGCTATTGTCGCTTTACAAAATTCAAACAACCTCACCCTTGATTTTATCAGAAGTTCGTTATACGCTTGTATTGAGGAATTGGCGGATATATGGGTGGATTTCATGTGCGCTTACTACGCAGACGGACGTATGGTAGTTGCAGGGGATGAAGCACTGCCCCTTGATTGCCGCATACTCAGGGAGGAGTTAATCGGAGCAAAGATTGACATCGGTCCTACAAGTCAGGCAAGTAAAGTAACCGCCCTTTCCGAGCTGTCAAAGCTACTTGATGGCGGTCACATAACCCTAAAACAATATTTAGAGCGTATTCCCGATGATATAATCCCATTTAGAGATGAGCTTTTGTCGGAAATTTCAAAAAACACACCCCATAAGGAGGACAAAGAAAATGGATGAAAACAAAGATAACGTATCCGCCTCTCCCGAAGAAATAAATGCTGCCAATGAAATAGCATCTACGGGGAATGTAGTTGATGACGGTCAGGGCGCTGTATTTTTTACCTCTGCGGATGTAAGAGCCATGAGCCGCAAGCAGGTAAGAGAGAATCTCTCAAAAATTTTAAAGAGCATGGAAAGCCGCGAGTTTTAGCATAAAAATGGGTGACACAGATTTGTGTCACCCATAAAACAAACAGATTATTATCCTAGCTTTGCGATAGCTTCATCTACCGCTGCAAGCTGTTCTTTAAATTTTTCTCTCTTTGCCTTTTCCGCCTCAATAAGCTGTGCGGGGGCTTTTGCAGTGAAGCCTTCATTGGAAAGCTTCTTTTCAACTCTATCAATTTCAGCAAGGCATTTATCTCTTTCTTTTGTAAGACGCTCTCTTTCCTTATCAAAGTCGATAAGTTCTCCGAGAGGGATAAATACGGTTGCCGATGGAGCAACAATCTGAACTGCATTTTCATCCGTACAGCTATCAACAAACGCAACATCGGATGCAGAGGCAAGCTTCTCAAAGAATTTGACCGTATCATCGCTGTAAGTCGCGCGGTCAGAAGTAGCAATTATAAGCTTTGCCTTTTTGGAGGGAGCTACATTCATTTCCTGACGGCGGTTTCTTATAAGGGTAATGGCCTCAATGAGCTTTGCCATTTGCTCCTCTTCTGCAATAAATTCAAGTGCCTTATTATACTTAGGATAATCTGCAATCATGATGCTTTCACAGTCGTGAGGAATTGCCTGATAAATTTCCTCTGTAATAAAGGGCATAAAGGGATGGAGGAGCTTTAGGGTTTCGCTGAGCGAATAAGCCAGCACGTTTTGCGCTACAGTATCACCATCGTTAAGACGAGGCTTAATAAGCTCAATATACCAGTCGCATAGAATGTCCCACAAGAAATCGTAAAGCTTAGACAGAGCAACGCCAAGCTCGAATTTATCGAGATTTGCGGTAACCTCACCGATAAGTGTATTAAGACGGGATAGAATCCATTTATCCTCCGTCTTTAATTTATCGGCAGCCGGAAGCTCTACCTTATCTATGGTAAGATTCATAAGGGTAAATCTGGAAGCATTCCAAAGCTTATTTGCGAAATTACGGGCTGCTTCTACCTTCTTGTTTGAATAACGCATATCGTTTCCGGGAGCATTACCCGTAACGAGAGCATAACGGAGAGCATCTGCGCCGTATTCGTCTATAACCTGCAAAGGATCTACGCCGTTTCCAAGAGATTTGGACATCTTTCTTCCAAGCTCATCGCGGACAAGGCCGTGCAGGAAAACGTGTTCAAATGGTGCCTTACCGGTATTTTCAAGGGCGGAGAAAATCATTCTTGCAACCCAGAAGAAAATTATATCATATCCTGTAACAAGCACGCTTGTAGGATAGAAATACTCAAGATCCTCCGTCTTTTCAGGCCAACCGAGAGTAGAGAAAGGCCAAAGGGCACTTGAGAACCAGGTATCAAGAACATCTTCTTCTTGGCGCATCTTAGCACCGCATTTGGGGCAGGTATCCACATCTGTTTTGGAAACTATCATCTCACCGCACTTGTCGCAGTAATATGCGGGAATTCTGTGCCCCCACCAAAGTTGACGGGAAATGCACCAATCGTGGATGTTCTCCATCCATCCCGTATAAATTTTTGTAAAACGCTCAGGAACAAATTTAACGTCCCCGTTGTTAGCTGCCGCAAGAGCCGGCTCGGCGAGAGGGCCCATTTTTACAAACCACTGATTTGAGGTAATAGGCTCAACGGTAGTCTTGCAGCGATAGCAAGTACCTACGTTATGGTTATGCGGCTCGACTTTAACCAGGTATCCGCCTGCTTCAAGGTCAGAAAGCAATGCTTTACGCGCCTCGTAGCGATCCATCCCCTCGTATTTGCCCCCTTGAGCATTAATTGTGCCATCGCCGTTCATGACGAGGATATTCTCAAGATTGTGACGTCTTCCTACTTCAAAGTCGTTAGGGTCATGGGCAGGGGTGATTTTAACGCAGCCTGTTCCGAATTCTTTGTCGACATAATCATCAGCGATTAAAGGTATTTCCCTGCCGACAATAGGAAGAAAAAGCTTCTTGCCTACAAGGGACGCATATCTTTCATCCTCCGGGTTTACCGCAACCGCAGTATCGCCGAGAAGGGTTTCGGGACGGGTTGTGGCTATAATAACCTCTCCTGAGCCATCAGCAAAGGGATAACGAATATGCCAGAAGTTGCCCGGCTGTTCGCTGTACTCAACCTCGGCATCCGACAGAGCCGTCATACAATGAGGGCACC
This sequence comes from Candidatus Flemingiibacterium sp., assembly GCA_045592185.1. Taxonomy (GTDB): domain Bacteria; phylum Bacillota; class Clostridia; order Oscillospirales; family CAG-272; genus Flemingiibacterium. The sequence continues at coordinate 2,307 of JAZNUF010000181.1, read as the reverse complement.
AGTTTATGATTCGGTTTCCACGGTAAATAAGCCCCTTATTATATAGGTTGACAAATACTTCTTTAACCGCCTTTGAGCAGCCCTCGTCCATGGTAAAGCGCTCACGGCTCCAATCGCAGGAGGAACCAAGCTTCTTAAGCTGACTTATAATTCTGTCGCCGTACTGCTTTTTCCAATCCCATACTCTTTCAAGAAATTTCTCGCGTCCAAGGTCATGGCGGGTAAGCCCCTCGTTCACGCGAAGATTTTCTTCAACCTTAATCTGGGTTGCAATTCCTGCATGGTCTGTGCCCGGTACCCATAAGGTAGAAAAGCCCTGCATTCTCTTGTATCTGATAAGAATATCCTGCAAGGTTTCGTCAAGGGCGTGGCCCATATGGAGCTGTCCCGTAACGTTTGGAGGGGGGATTACGATAGTAAAGGGCTTCTTTTCGGGATCACGCTTGGGAGTGAAATATCCCTTATCACACCAATTTTTATAAATGCGATCCTCGAAATCCTTGGGAGCATAATTTTTAGGAAGATTGATTTCGGTATTCATACTGTATTCCTTTCCATATAATAATTGTAAATAAAAAACCCCGACACAAAAAGTCGGGGCGCAAAAGCGCGGTACCACCTGACGGTTTAACTCATGTGAAGCGATTAACTTCAGCTCTCTGTAACGTGAGATCACGGCGTCTGCTACTTTCCTTAAAAAGGTTTCACTTAGCGGCTCGGGGACTACTTCAAATTAATCCTGCTACTGTCTTACACCAACCGACAGCTCTCTCTGCGCACGGAATAATCTTACTCCTTCCCGTCCTTGCCTTTATGACAGTATACCACAAAAATCGCTGTTTGTCAATATATTTTAAGCGAATTACCTTCTAATTTCGCATTTATGCGAGATATTCATAACTTTATTCACCGGAAACATGTGATATTCATTCGATTTTAACATTTATGCATAATATTCGCATATTTGCATATTCATGAATAAGTATTGCGTCAAAAAATAATAAAATTCAATTTTTAGAAATTTATTACATTTTTTCTTCCAATTTCTTGTACAAAATGCATGGCATTGTGAATTTATTGCATAACCGGTTGGGACATATTGACTATTTTTCACAAAAAGGGTTGCAAAAGTCAATCATATCGGTTATAATAGTACTTGCCCTCTCTCTGAAGGGCTAACCAAAAATTTCCTTGAAAATCCGAAATATGCATACTTCTGTATGTACTCGCATATACATATTGCAGTCTTATACCACGATGTGTATGTTGCTTGTCCCTGCCCTGCTTTATGAGCGTTTAGTCATTTGTTCCGAAGCTCATGAATGGCGGCAAGATTATGAAAGGAAGCGTTTTTATGATATCCCTTTTCAAATTTATAGAGGAGAAATCAAACGGCTCCTCTGCCAAAAAGGAGGTTACGACTGTGAAATATTTGAATCACAAAAACAGAATAAAGTCTACGGTCGCGACACTTGTTTCGGTAGTGGTGTGTATGTGCATTGCGGTATGTATGATATCCGCCGTGTCTAACGACAACAGCGGAGAACCGTTGCTTACTGCCGCAGACGTTCAAATTCGAGTTAATGCACCTCAGATTGATACCGTTGTTTCCATTGAAAACATTCACACAAACGAAACCGCGGAGACCACCAACAGAGTCATCACCATTATCAGTGACACACCTGTGTTTGCTACCCCGGAGTTTGACACCGAAAAAGAAACACAAGCACCCGAAACTACCGCCGCAGAAACTACTGCAGTAGAAACCACCGCAGAAGAAACCACTGCACCCGCCCCGGATACAACAGCGCAAGAAGCAGAGGCTCCCGTAACCGAGGCATCGGAAACCACTCCCCTTCCCTCTAAAGAAACATCCGCAAACAGACTCGTGGACGAGCTTGGCGTTCCTTACGCCATCGTACCTCAAACAAGAGTGGTAACTGAAGAAGAAATAATCCTCACAGCAACCGTAGTACAGCTGGAGGTTATGGGAAACGGTTCAAGCCTTTACCGTTTCGAGGATGTTCAGGAAAAATATTGGGAAATGCTTTCGGTAGCTCAGTGTATACGCAACAGAGCAGACAGCCGCTATTTCCCTAATTCCCCTTGGGATGTTATCACTCAATCTCACACTACACCAAGCGGCAGAGTAATCTATCAATTCAGTCCTGCCGAAAAGTTGGCAAGATTCACTCCCACAGCAGAAGCAATTACCGCTGCTCGTGAGGTTCTCCTCGATGGTGTTTCCGTACTCCCGTCAAACTATTACTACTTCTGAAGTCGGATCGTAGCCATGTCGTTCTGTGA
>JAZNUF010000180.1:0-3314 GCA_045592185.1 Candidatus Flemingiibacterium sp. | reverse complement strand
CTTCTTCTAATATTCAATATTTCTGTCAAGACCGTGAATGAAGCCGTTGGCATCAGCCGAGCAGACGTCACCTGCAATTACCTTTTTCTTATATATAATAATGTTTGCATAGACCTCCCCCTGGTAATCCGGGTAATTTGTGATTTTATATGTATAACGCATGGCGTCCTTTTTCATGTACTTTGTAAGGTCAAACCCTTGCTTTTTTTGAAGCTCATTATAGCTCTTGTAAATTTTATCAAATTCTGCCGGAATGGTTACCTCCGCTTCTTCAATAGGGGTATTTTCCACCTCCCAACCGAATTGACGTAGAAACTCCACACGGTCTGCAGCAGTCTTTATTTTATCAAAATTCACCGTTTCCACCACATCCATAACCCCGTCAGACACAGCAGGCTCCGCCGCAGGAATAAAAATAAGCAGAGTCACAAGTGCAACTAAAGCCACCGTAGTAACTCCGAAAAATTTGAGCGTGCTCGCTTTCATGGAATATACAAACATAATTGATTCCTCCTGATTTTTCTGTTGTTACATTATATTGATATTTCTCCCGTTTTATTACTTACTGTGCCTTAAATTTTCAAATGGTCACACCCATATATAAAAAGAGGTCAGCCTTCGGCTGACCTCTGAAAACATTTTGATTATTTTTCCTCTGCAACATAGGTAAATTCAACGGTAGAACCGCCTTTAATTTCATCCTCGCTGGCATTGAAATCTTCAACTTTTTTGCCATTCAAGCGATATACCCAGTAGTAATCGGTGGTATCGTCACTGTAGGTTTCGTAGTCGCCGATATCCTCAACAGTCTTTCCGTCATCGGAAAGCTCGTAGGAATCGCAAGCCTCTTCGATTATGTTAACAAGAAGCCCCTCGGTAACTTCTTCCTCTACAACCGTTTCTCCGTCAACAACAACTCTGAAAGTAACAGATCTTGACGTTGCCTCAGCATAGATATATTCAATATTCATACCATCAGCAACAACATTATCAAGAGCTGTACCGGAAACCTCTTTACCATTCACTTTGAAATACCAATAGAAGTTATCAACGCTGTCATAGTCACCGATGCTCTTAACAGCATCTTCGTCATCAGAGAACGTAATATCAATTTCATTCTTCTCGCAAGCCGCCTCAATACCGTCAAGAACATTGGCATCTCCGCTTATAGTGATAGGTGTATCAAAGATAGTAGCCGCATCGTTTGTTACAGCCTTCACGTTAACATTAATGTCCGGAGCTTTTTCTCCACCGCAGGAAGCAAGTGAAAGGGCAAGCATAAGCCCGGCGCACGCAACAGCAGCAATTTTTCTAATACTCATTTTTGTATCCTCCTTATTGTTATGTAAGCCTCACAACGATACACACTCTACTGTCAAAATCTGCTTACTTGTATATTATACTATTAAATCATCATTTTGTCAATAGAAAACCATATGTTTTCCCCGAAAACCCACTGTATGATATTTAGTTCAATATAATTATTGCCAGATTAAGATAAGCGGCAAAGAAAAGCCATAAGAGATAAATAACCATGGCGGCGGCAGCGATTTTATATATCCTACTGAAGAAGCAAATTATAAAGAAAGTCAAGACTATCATCATAATAATAGCGCAAAAAGCCGCAAAATACGCACACGCCCCGAAGAAAAGCGGTGACCATATGAAATTGAAAACCATCATAATTACGAAGAACAAAAGCCCCTTGTATTTATCGGCTTCAAGTGCTCGGTCACAAACGCAGGCAACTGCTCCCGCCGCACCGCCTATCAGGGCATAGAGTATCGTCCAAACAATAGGGAAAATTATTGCGGGAGGCGCAAGGGCAGGCTTCACGAGCTCTCTGTAGGATGACATTGACCCGGTCACAAATGCGCTCAAAAATCCGCACAGCAAAATAATTATTGCTCCCGCAATGACGCATTTGAAATTTATACGGCTCAATTCACATCGAAGTCCTCGGCAGATATTTTGTTTTACCGATTTTAAGCATGGCATAATAAATCACCTCACACAAAATGTATGAGGTGATTTTGATTTTAATGCAAGAATTGTATGGAGTGTTGCACCTAAGTGCAACGCCCCCTTTAAAATACAGCTTTCATCCATCGAGAGTTCCATTTTTGTGTGCTTTGCACACAAAAACGCTGTATTTGGGCGCATAGGCGCCGGGGCTTGCCGCAAGTTTTTAACTTGCGACAGCCACGTTGATTATTACTCAAAATAATCGGAGTCGTTGCTAAAATCATCGCCGGGGAATATATCGTAATCCCAATCCGGAAATTCTTCGGTTGTATCCTCCGTTGTATCCTCCGGCTCCGGTTCAGTCACTTCAACGTGATGCTCATAGCAATAGCTGTTGTAGTATCGCTTGCCGTTTGTCTGAGTATATCCGGGATATTCGCCCTCCCCGTACAAACCGATATAGAAGGGAACGTCCCCCGTGGTAGGCATCGCTGTCCCGTCCTTGACATCGCGGTAGGTATACTGCGTATCCGTAACCTTAACATTCATGGGGAATACGCGGTGAGTCTTTAACAGTCCTACGTTGACAACATTTTCTCGCGGACATTCCTCGCAGGCAATACCGCCCGTAACAGAATCGTATTCAACCATTACATGACAATCACAATATTGGCTTGGAACTGTTCCAACGGTAAAATATCCCGTTTCCGCCCGATTTCCCCGCGGGTCAGCATAACAAGCAGAGGTCATAAGTTTGCCTGAATCCTTACAATAGGTGGCAGTAACAACTCCGTCCGCAAGGGCAAATTCCTTAATAGGCTCACTTCCGTCAAGATACTTTTGATGGAGCTTTGTCATGATAATATCCCACGCTGTAGTAGCAGGGCTCCAGGAGAGGGTACCGAGAGTCTGGGGGATTTCATATCCAAACCAAATTCCGCCTACATAATATGGGGTGTAACCAACAAACCAGCGGTCAACGTCACTGGAGGTCGTACCAGTCTTGCCCGCCACATCCACTTGGTTTCTGAGAGTAACCGATGTAGCAGTACCGCGGTTCACAACATTTTCCATCATTTTTGTCATAATGGACGCAGTCTGCTCACTTATCACCACATAGCTTTCAGGCTCGTTTTCAAGGAGCACTTCCCCATCGGAATCAAGCACCTTCAGCCAGGTTCTCGGCTTGTTGTAAACACCTCCGTTGGCAAAAATCTGATAAGCGGCGGTAAGCTCAAGATTGGTAACGCCGTAATTCATTCCTCCGAGTGCCAATGCGGAAATATCCTTATCGGTTATTCCTATTCCGCCCGAAAGAGTGGCGTACTCGATAAAGCTTCCCATCTGCA
>JAZNUF010000179.1:0-2506 GCA_045592185.1 Candidatus Flemingiibacterium sp. | reverse complement strand
CGTATGACTCTTGCGCTGCTTGTTGAAGCATATGACGAGGAAGTCATTGATGCGGAAAAGAACGACATCCGTGTGGTTATGCGCTTCCATCCCACCATCGCGCCCTTTAAGGTTGCGGTACTTCCCCTTTCGAAAAAGCTTTCCGATGAGGCTATGGAAATATACACCGACCTTTCAAATGACTTCATGACCGATTTTGACGAAACCGGTTCTATCGGAAAGCGTTATCGCCGTGAGGATGAAATAGGAACACCTCTCTGTGTAACCTATGACTTCGACTCTAAGGAAGACGGATGCGTTACTGTACGCGACCGTGATACTATGGAGCAGGTAAGAATCCCGATTACCGAGCTTAAGGCTTATATCGCTGAAAAAATCCGCTTCTGATTTTAAATGAAAATCGCAGCTCCGATGAATGAATCGGAGCTGTTTTTTCGAAAGTTTACAAAATTCATCTTGTATATACTTGCCAAATTTCTTATAATTATAACAGTATAACAGAAAAGGAGAAAAGTATGGGATACGGATTTTCAGAAATAAACGGATATATTGAAAAGCTCGCCGCAAATTCAAACCGCGGCAATCATATAACTGCCGATATGTACGAGGGTAATCATGTTTTCCGCGGACTTCGTGATGTAAACGGCAACGGCGTTGTCACCGGTCTTACGGAAATTTCAAACATAAAGGCAAAAGAAACGCTCCCCGATGGTACAGTCATTCCATGTGACGGTGAACTGTCTTATCGCGGCTACAACGTGCGTGATTTGGTATCGGGATTTACAGAAAATCATTATTACGGATTTGAAGAAGCATTATATTTGTTGCTGTTTTCCGAGCTGCCCACTAAGGATGAGCTTTCGGAGTTTCGTGACCTTCTCTCCGATTATCGTAGTCTGCCGACCTCTTTTGTCCGCGACATGATTTTAAAAGCACCCGGACGGGACATGATGAATATTCTTTCTCGCTCGGTTCTTGCCATGTACGCCTATGACGATAATCCCGATGATACCTCCATTCCCAATGTGCTTCGTCAATGCTTGCAGCTGGCGGCTATCTTCCCTCTTTTGGCGGTATACGGATATCATTCCTATCAGCATTACCATCTTGGAAAAAGTCTGTTCATCCATCCGCCGAAGCATGAACATTCAACGGCTGAATCCATTCTTGGCATACTGCGAGAAAACGGCAATTTTTCCGCCCTTGAGGCAAAAATTCTCGACCTCGCCCTTGTTCTTCACGCAGAGCATGGAGGCGGCAATAACTCCTCCTTTACCATGCACGTTGTCACCTCATCCGGTACAGACACTTATTCTGCGGTGGCTGCCGCCCTTGGTTCCCTGAAGGGCCCCCGTCACGGCGGTGCTAATGTGAAGGTTGTCCGTATGTTTGACGATTTAAAAGAAAACTGCAACATCGACAGTGAAACATCTATCCGCGATTACCTTTCACGGCTTCTCGACAAAAAAGCCTTTGATAACCTCGGTTTAATCTACGGAATGGGGCACGCGGTATACTCAAAATCCGACCCTCGCGCGGATATTTTGAAAGAGTGTGCAAAGGAATTGGCGATAGAAAAAGGACAAACCGAAGAATTTCAGCTTTATGAAACAGTTTCACGTCTTGCTCCTGAGGTTATCGCAGAAAAGCGTAGAATTTATAAAGGCGTCAGCATGAATGTGGACTTCTATTCGGGATTAATATATCGTATGTTAGAGCTTCCCTACGAGCTTTACACGCCCATTTTTGCCATATCACGTATTGCAGGCTGGAGTGCGCACCGAATTGAAGAAATTCAAAACGCAGGAAAAATCATTCGCCCCGCATATGTGAACGTTAAGGATTCACGTGAATATTTACCCATGGATATGCGATAATCCTCTTTGAATACAACAACAGAACACCCTATGACTTTTAACGGTCATAGGGTGTTCTCTTATAAATATACGACTTTAACTCAACTTGTTTTGCGTAAGAAGCAAATATTACTTCTTATCGCTGATAGCCGCCTGTGCTGCTGCAAGTCTTGCAATCGGCACACGGAAAGGAGAACAAGATACATAGGTAAGACCAATCTTGTGGCAGAATTCAACAGAGGACGGGTCGCCGCCGTGTTCGCCGCAGATACCGAGCTTGATGTCAGGACGAGTCTTACGTCCAAGGTCTGCTGCGAGGGCAACGAGCTTACCAACACCGGTCTGGTCAAGCTTTGCAAAAGGATCGTTCTCGTAAATCTTCTTGTCGTAGTATGCGCCGAGGAACTTACCTGCGTCGTCACGGGAGAAGCCGAAGGTCATCTGAGTAAGGTCGTTAGTACCGAAGGAGAAGAACTCTGCCTCGGTTGCGATCTCGTCAGCGGTGATAGCTGCACGAGGAATTTCGATCATAGTACCAACCTTGTAGTGCATATCGGAACCGGCAGCTGCGATTTCAGCGTCAGCGGTTTCTACAACTACCTTCTTAACGAAAGCAAGTTCCTTGATTTCGCCAACCAGAGGAATCATGA
>JAZNUF010000178.1:0-1727 GCA_045592185.1 Candidatus Flemingiibacterium sp. | reverse complement strand
TACGCTTTTGCCACGCAAAAGCTATGGTTATAAAAAATGGAGAAAAATAAAGTGAAAATTGAAAATAAAGCAATAAGACTACTGAATATAGGACTGATAGCACCTCTTTCAGCCCTCATATACACGGCGGCGGAGCAGGCGTGTCTGACCCCTTATGACGCAGCAAGACAGTACGGCTTACTTTCCGAGCAGATGGAGTACATACTTATGTCGCTACTACTGTTAGTTGTGGGAGCAGGGGTGTTTGATATGGCGATGAAAAAGAATCAACGCTGATATTCCGAAAGAATTTCAGGCAGACGAAGATAAATTTCATCGGTGCGGAGCTTGTCCTCGGCATATTGCTTTCGTAGAAGCTCGGCGGGGATGTAGTCATCGTATTTTTCAAACACAGGCATCTCGCTTGAAGAAACAAGAGAGGCTTTGTCGATTCCGTCACGGTCGGCGATTTCGCAAAGACCTTTTATGAAGCCATAATCATCGCCGCCCTCCATCTTGAATTTGATATAATTACAGCCCTCAAATTCAATATTGCTGATACGGAATTTGGTTGAGTTGGCGGAAATAAATTTCCGCAAGGTGCGAAAAGAACGTGTACCAAGCCACGGGAAAAGGCACCAGCTATAGCCGCCGAGGTGAATTAAAGAACGGTTGCAGAGTCCAGTGTTTCGGGCGAGCTTTCTGACTACGGCAAGTCTGTGAGCAGCATTGGGTTTAAGATAGGGATAAACCGTGTCCTCTATGAGGATTTTTTTCATTCGCTCAAGGATTTTAGTGTGAATTTCGCCATAATCACCCGGCCATGAAATTTCCATCTTGCCCTTAACCGCCTTTACATATATAAGTCGGCGGGCAATGTCAAGCTCCTCAACCTCCCAAACACGTCCCGCAAGGGCAAAATGGTCGCCTACGGGCGGTGGAGTGGTTATAGTACCGATTTCGTCCGATTCACAACGGACGGTGTAGTCCTCGCTGTCCTTGAAAACGGCGTAAAATTTAAAGCTGTTTATAAGTCTTTCTCCCTTTAGACCAATGAGCAGAGTCTTATCCTCGGTAAGCTCTAAAAAGTCGTTTTCAAGCATACCTAAAAGCAGAGTGCGATAGTCCTCCTTGCCAATACTTTGAAATGGGGGCAGGGAAAGTAGTGTATCCGCAAGCCGCTTAGGCGATAGGTCGCCGGAGGAGGCAAGTATACTTAATGTTTGCTGAAAAGCAAGGCTGAAGGGAAGCTTTTTTGTTATCGGAGGCTCGATGAATTTCTCCTCCAGGTAAAGCTGTACAATGGCTATAGCGCGAAGAAACGACCAGGGAATCAGCTCCGGCAGAGGAGCATTTGGTAGAGGATTTTCCTCGCGGAAAACCATCATCATTTCCGGAGGTTCACCGCGCCTTCCCGACCGACCGAGCCGTTGAAGAAAGCTTGAAACGGAGGTGGGGGCGTCATTCTGTACCACTCTTTCAAGTCTGCCGATATCAATACCCAGCTCCATTGTGACGGTGGCGCAGGTGGTACAATTTATACCGTCATCTTTCATTTTTAGCTCTGCTTCTTCCCGTAAGGCGGCGGAGAGATTTCCATGGTGAATGAGGAAATTGTCCTCATCATGACGCGCATCTGCGATTTGCCGCAATGTTGCGGTAACATACTCCGTTTCCTCACGAGAGTTTGAAAACACTATTGCTTTTCTATCCTTCACGCAATCGTAAATATATTCGTATCCGGGGTC
>JAZNUF010000177.1:0-4593 GCA_045592185.1 Candidatus Flemingiibacterium sp. | reverse complement strand
GGATTCTTTATGGCGGGTATCATTATTACGGGAATTGGCGCTCTTTCATATGTAGCCGGGCAGGGCGGATTTAATATGCTGCGATATGGAATTTACAAACTTTCTTATATGCCGAAAAAAGAAAAAGGAGAAAGCTATTATTCCTATATCAGTCACAATAAAACTGATTCAAAATGGCTTTCTCCTTTTCTTTGGGGTATTGGGATACTTGGTGTAAGCGTGATTTTCTTTGTTTTGTGGAAAGCTTTTGGAGTCTAAACGGATGTTGAAGGTGACTTGGTTTCCTCAACAAGCTTATTAACGGTCTTATCGGAAATAAGAAGTCGTGTTAAGGTGGGGAGCTTTTCATAAAGCTCATCGGCGGTTATACTTGCAGACAGTGAGAGTATCAACTCACGAAGAAGCTGAAGCTGTCCACGTCTTGCAAAGACTACCGCCGATATAAGCACCACTGCGGCAATAAGTATAAGGTCAATGTTTTCAATTATGATAGTCAAAATCTCCATGATTATTTATCATCCCTTTCTTCATTATTTTTCTCTTTGGACTTTATTATGGCAGAAAGCATACTTTCGATTCCCGTTACACCAAATACACAGCCTATAAGTGTAGTCGGTTCAACACCCGTAACTGTAAAAACAATAAGAGTAGTTATAGTGAAAACCCCGAGAAATACATACAAGGCGATTAACATTTTCTTGAGAAAACGCATAACTAACTATCCTAACATACAGTTATAAAGCTTTGTAAACAGCTCAGATGCAAATGTGTATTCTGCAAGATATGCGGTTTCCTCGTTGGTAAGTGCCGCGTGATATCTGATTAAGGGAACAAGCTTTTCAAATACGGGGTTTTTGATTGCTTTCAGTGATGGATTTACGAGCTTTGCGGCAATTCTTGTGAGAATGTTTTCGCCGCTTTTGTATTTTTCTATGTAGTCAAGGGTTTGAGGCAGAAGGGGAGTCCTTGCATGAATTATAAGCCGTGCAATGGGACCGTAACCGAAATTAAGGTCAAAGAAGCCCGCAGTCCCGGGGATTCTGCCGGTGTTGGTATATTGGTGGATTGCAAGTTTATTTCCCGATTCTTTGGGACGGCTGACCTTGCCGTTGCTTGGATAATGCGCGTGCCAAATAGGATAATCAAGCTTTGAAATATCAATATGATTTCTTATGTGGTCGGTATTGGTGTAATGGCAGGCTTTATAGCCCTCTGCCTCGACTCTTTTGCAGAAAACGTCCACAAGAGAGGTAAGCTCATCCCGGTCAAGAGGCTTTAACCATTGGTTATTGTAATTTTCCACATCACAAGCAAGGTATAAATTTATTTTGTCTTTGTATGGGTTGACGGTTTTTAGGAAAAAATCCGCTTCCTCATGAGTTTCATCAAGATTTGTGGCGGTGAAAAAATGATATACGCCAACGGGGATTCCCACCTTACTGAATCCCTCTATGTTTTGTACGAATCTTGAGTCACGAAACAAATATAGATTTTTTGTATAAAGCGAGTGCCCCTGCGAGGCTTTCACTATGGCGAACTGCACGCCGGCGTATTTCATGGCAGTGTGACTGAAGTTACCGTTGTTAGTTGATACATCTACTCCGTATAATGGCATTTATAATTCCTCCTTAAATTAAAGATTGATGTATTCGGCAAATTTGACTCTGTTAAAATGCTCTAAAGCTTCCGATGCATCCTTATAGTTTTTTAATTCCGTTTCACAGGCATCTTCAAAGCTCAGTACGCGAATCGCAGAAGTATTTGCCTCGGCTAAATTTCCGCAAGCCCGAAGTAGGTCGCCCCGTGCGACACTTTCGGCAACCTTGTCCTTTTCGCGGCGTTCAAGATTGTTCTCAAGCTTGTTTATCCTGCCGAGAACTATGCCGCTGATGATGGATGATGTGCCGACAATTCCGCATAGGGACACGATGATTTCGAGAACACTCATCACGTTATATCCTCCTTCCGTGGATGGTTTTGTAAATTTAGTTTAACATAAAACAAACGCCGCCGCATACCGAGTAGAGCCGTATGCCGCCGGCGTTTACTATGAAAAATACTGTAATTAGCCTTACAAAACAGTAAAATTTGTAAAAAAAATCATCAGTTTACAAATTACCTCTTGAAAATTCACAATATATGGTGTATTCTATAAGTAGGACTTTGACAAAAATATAGCAAAGTCTAAAAATCTAAAAAGTGAAAGGAAAAATACCATGTCAAACAGAATTATTCTCAACGAAACCTCCTATTTCGGTGCAGGCTCCCGTGAAAATATTGCTTCCGAGGCAAAGGCACGGGGATTTAAGAAAGCCTTGTTTGTTACCGACAAGGACCTTATGAAATTCGGCGTTGCAGCTAAGGTTACCGAAGTTCTTGACCGTGAAGGCTTGGCTTATGAAGTACTTGATGATGTAAAGGCTAATCCCACCATCGAAAATGTACAGAACGGCGTTGAAAAATTCAAGGCGTCCGGCGCGGATTATCTTATTGCGGTAGGCGGCGGGTCTGTTATGGACACCGCTAAGGCTATTGGTATTATCATAAATAACCCCGAATTTGCCGATGTACGCTCTCTTGAAGGCGTTGCTCCCACAAAGAATAAGTGCGTAACCATTATCGCAGCTCCCACCACTGCCGGTACTGCTGCAGAGGTTACTATTAACTATGTTATCACCGATGTGGAAAAGAAGCGTAAATTCGTATGCGTTGACCCTCACGATATTCCGATGGTTGCGGTAATTGACTCTGATTTGATGGCTTCCATGCCAAAAGGGCTCACTGCCGCTACGGGTATGGATGCTCTTACTCACGCCATTGAAGGATATATCACCGCAGGTGCATGGGAAATGTCCGATATGTTTGAAATCAAAGCTATTGAAATTATCGCAAAAAATCTCCGTGGGGCAGTTAACGGCTGTTCCGAGGGCAGAGAGGGAATGGCTCTCGGTCAGTATATAGCGGGTATGGGCTTCTCCAATGTAGGACTTGGAATCGTTCATTCCATGGCGCATCCTCTCGGTGCTGTTTACGATACACCTCACGGTGTTGCCAATGCCGTAATTCTCCCCACAGTTATGTAATACAACGCTGAAGCTACCGGTGAAAAATACCGTGATATCGCAAAGGCTATGGGCGTTACGGGGGTTGAGGAGATGACTCTCCCCGATGCACGTAAGGCGGCTGTAGAAGCGGTTCGCCGGCTGTCCGCAGATGTGGGAATCCCCGCAAATCTTACTGAGGTTGGCGTAAAGGAAGAAGACATTCCTTTCCTTGCCGAGTCTGCCATGGCTGACGCCTGCACACCCGGTAATCCGAGGAAGCCTACCATTGAGGATATCATTGCTCTTTATAAATCCATGATGTAATAACAGAAAGCCCTTTGTCTTACAGAGAAAAGCCCTGCCGCAAATTAATGCGGCAGGGCAGCTTTTGTTTGTTTTTATATTGACTTAAAATCAGAGGGGGGATTTGTGTTCAACAAACGGATATATTGTTCTTTTGCGATTTTTGCAAGCTCGCCGCCGCAACTTTCAAGAAAGGCGCGATAACCGCAGAAACCCCCATTATTATCGCAGCAAATTTCCTTTTGCATACGCTTGCAGTTCCCGCCGCAAAATGAAATATAAGGGCAGTCAATGCAAAGGGACGGCCTTTCATGAGGACGCTTAATAAATTCCCGAGCTTCGGCGGAATTTAAAAGCTCGGTGAGGCCTTTCTCTCTGAGATTCCCAAGCCGGTACTCATCAAAACAATAAAAATCGCAGGGGTATACGCTCCCGTCCGCTTCAACCACAAGCTGAGGGGCACAGGTGCCATTCATTCCGCAGGATGTGGGAGTGCCGAGCACCATTAAATTGATGACATCGTCAAAAAATTTAACGCTTCGATAATTTCCCTCCAGATAAGCTTGAAGCCAATATCGGAATAATTCCGTATAAAAGGAGGCAAATCGCTTTGGAGTTAGGGCGTAAGGCGACCTCTCACTTTCTTGGAGATTCCCAAGGCAGGGAGTAAACTGCACGAATTTAATATCAAGCTCGCAAAGGCTCCTCCAAATCTTTTTCGGATATCGTGCCGCAGAATTAGTGAGGGTACATAAGACATTGTATTCTACCTTGTATTTGTCAAGGAGCTTAGCCGAGGTCAAAACAGCGTTGTAAGTGCCGTTTCCCACGGTATTTACTCTTACCGAGTCATGACATTCCCTTAGTATATCGAGCGAAAGCCCTACTAAGAAATTGTTTTCCTTTAAAAACTTGCAAAAAGTGTCGTCAAGCAATATTCCGTTGGTCTGAAGGGAAAAGGCTACCTTTATGGGTCTGTTCCATCCCCGAACATGATTAACAAACCTTTCAAAAAACTCAAGTCCCGCAAGAGTAGGCTCGCCGCCTTGAAAAACGAAGGTGATTTTATCTCCGTCACAAAGCTCGGATTCTATATTTGAAAGTATATCGCAAACTGTCCGGTCCGTCATGATTCCGAAAGATTTCATATCCCGCATATCGGATACGTTTTTGTAAAAGCAGTACTTGCACCGAAGATTGCAAAGGGAGGAGGCGGGCTTTAGCATTATGCTCAGATTTTTCATTA
>JAZNUF010000176.1:0-1974 GCA_045592185.1 Candidatus Flemingiibacterium sp. | reverse complement strand
TATAATTTTTCGGCAGGTCCATCAATGCTTCCTCTGTCCGTTCTCGAAAAGGCGGCAGGCGAGCTTGTAAATTACGGGGACGCAGGTATGTCCGTTATGGAGATGAGTCATCGCTCTCCGGCATATGAAGCAATTATTCAGAAGGCTGAGGCTGACCTTCGTGCGGTTATGAATATTCCTGATAATTACAAGGTTCTTTTTTTGCAGGGCGGTGCATCCACTCAGTTTGCGGCTGTTCCCCTGAACCTTATGAAAACCGGAAAAGCGGACTATATCCTTTCCGGTCAGTTCTCCACTAAAGCATATAAAGAAGCCCAGAAGTACGGTGACGCCAAGGCTGTCGCTTCCTCTAAGGAAGATAATTTCACCTATATCCCCGAAACCACCCGTGAATCCTTCCGTCCCGATGCAGACTATGTTCATATCTGCTTTAACAACACAATTTACGGAACAAAGTTTAACTATATCCCCGATACGGGAGATATTCCTCTTGTTGCCGATATGTCCTCTTGCATAATTTCCGAGCCTGTAGACGTTACCAAATTCGGTGTAATCTATGCCGGAGCACAGAAGAATATGGCTCCCGCCGGACTTACTCTCGTAATCGTCCGTGAAGACCTCCTTGGAAATGCACGCCCCGAAACCCCCTCTATGCTTGATTGGCAGCTTATGGCTGACAACGGCTCTATGTACAATACTCCCCCTTGCTATGCAATTTACATTGCAGGTCTTGTATACGAGTGGATTCTCTCCATCGGAGGACTTGAAAAGATGAAAGAGATGAACGCTAAAAAGGCGGATCTTCTCTATGATTATCTTGATTCTCAGAATTACTATATCGCACCCGTTAAAAAGGAATCCCGTTCCATGATGAACGTAACTTTCGTTACGGGCGTTGAAGAGCTTGACAAGAAGTTCGCTAAGGAAGCTGACAAGGCAGGACTCAAGAATCTTAAAGGCCATCGCTCAGTGGGCGGCATGAGAGCTTCCATTTACAATGCTATGCCTTATGAAGGTGTTGCGGCACTTGTTGAATTTATGAAGAAATTCGCCGCTGAGAACCCCAAAGCCTAAAGGAGTAAAGTCCCAAAACTCTCATAACCGTTAGAAAGGAATGGTCATAAGAATGAAAAACATACAGCTTCTCAATAAAATCGCAAAATGCGGCACCGATATTTTCGATGAAAACTATGCGGTTGCCGACAATATTGAAAACCCGGACGCTATTATGGTGCGCTCTGCGGTTATGCACGACATGGAGTTCGGCGATAACCTCAAAGCTATCGCAAGAGCAGGAGCAGGCGTAAATAATATCCCCCTCGACAAATGCGCCGAGCAGGGTATTGTGGTATTTAATACCCCCGGTGCTAATGCAAACGGCGTTAAAGAAGCGGCCATTTGCGGTATGCTTCTTGCCTGCCGCGACATCGTTGGCGGTATAAATTGGGTTAAGACCGCTAAGGATGACCCCAATGTGGCAAAGCTTGTGGAAAAGGAAAAATCCAAATTCGCGGGTATCGAAATTAAGGGCAAAACCCTCGGTATCATCGGCCTCGGTGCTATCGGAGGGCCTCTCGCCAATGCGGCGGTATCCCTCGGCATGGAGGTTCTGGGCTGCGACCCCTATATTTCCGTTGAGGCTGCATGGAATCTTTCCCGTGCCGTACGCAAGGTGAACACAAGAGAGGATATCTTCAAAAACGCAGATGTAATCTCTATTCACACTCCTCTGATTGACAATCCCGATCCTGCAGTTGCAACCAAGTACATGATAAACAAGGATACCCTTGCTATGATGAAGGATGGCGTAATTATCCTCAACTTCGCACGTGATGCTCTCGTTAACGATGACGATATGGAAGCGGCGCTCAAGTCCGGTAAGGTAAGACGCTATGTTACCGATTTCCCCAACGCCCGTACCGCAGGTATGGAGGGCGTTATAGCAATTCCCCACCTTGGCGCATCCACCGAGGA
>JAZNUF010000175.1:0-1820 GCA_045592185.1 Candidatus Flemingiibacterium sp. | reverse complement strand
GTGACTTTTCCCGTTGAGGGAGCTTCATTTTTTTGCTCCTCTTTTGCTTGTTCGGGGAAATCGGCGCTCCCATTAAAATCTTCCGCTTGTATGAAGAAATGCTCCATTCCCAAACGCCATTTTGTCCTGCCTTCGGTGATTTTCGGAACGGTAGTTTCATACTCTGTGCCGCCCCCAAGCCATTTTGCCGCCGCTTCTGTATCACCTATGGTGGCTGACAGTCCGATACGTCTTGGGGCGTGGCCGATTATTCTTGCAATTCTTGAAAGCTGGCAGATAATTTGATTTCCGCGGTCAGTACCCGTAAGAGTATGGATTTCATCAATAACCACGTATCTAAGGTCTCCGAAAAGCCTTACCAAATCGTTGGAGCGATTCATAAGCATACTTTCAAGGGATTCGGGAGTGATTTGCAGTATTCCCCTCGGCTCGCGGAGAAGCTTGGCTTTGTGGGACTGCGATACGTCACCATGCCAATGAAAGACGTGGATCCCCGTTAAATCAAGAAGCTCGTCAAGACGTGAGAATTGGTCATTTATAAGGCTTTTTAAAGGAGCGATATACAAAACTCCCACAGAGGAGGGCATATCCTCGCACATTTCGGAAATTATGGGGAAAAAAGCGGCTTCTGTTTTTCCCGATGCGGTGGAGGAGGTTATAAGGAGGTTGTTTCTTGTTTCAAATATAACTCTTGCTGCCGCAATCTGCACGGCACGAAGCTCTTGCCAGCCCTTAGAATAGATAAAATCCTGAATGAACGGCGAAAATTTATAGAAAATTTCGTTGTCGGTCATATTTGCCTCCTTAATAAAAGATTATTATAATTCGATGTCTGCCGCTGTGAAATCGTGTTTCTTTTTTGGAGTGAAGCTATCAGAAGTGTCGGACAAGTCTTCGCCCGCACCATGAGATAGAGAGATGCCATTTCCCACCACAGAAGCAAAATCGGCGGTGTTGTTTTGAAGCAGAATATTTAAAATATTGATGTAATCACGGATAATCTCTCGGGGAGTAATCAAGGTATCAGCACCTGCGCGTTCAAGGCAAATGCGCATAAATTCTGCCATTTCCTCTTTGGTTATTCTTGGCTCCCATGAATAATTTTCGGCATGAAGGGTTGTGATTCTTGTAATCAATGCGTAAAGCTCATCATCGGACAGACGGCGCAGACGAATTACGGGGCCAATCATATTTTTGTAGTCAGCCCTTTGAAAACGGCTGTCGGCAAGACGGCTCCTCAGGGCTTCGTAGCTGAAAAGGCCCCGCCGTGTATCCTCAAGGAATTGCGGTGTGCCTCCGAAAATTATAGCCAGCCCCTCTGCTTTCCCTTGCAGGGTGTCATTGAACATAGAAAGGAGCTTTTCGTAATTGTTTTCACGGGAAATGCGGTTGGCGATTTTGTAAAGATTTACACATTCATCTATGAACACCACGAATCCCCGATATCCCATCGTGCGGAAGAAAATAGCGAAAAGCTTGATGTATTCGTACCAATTATCGTCATCGATTATGCCGCATACGGGAATCTGCAAAGCATGGCGTGCCTCTGTCTTTGAGGAATATTCACCCCTGAACCAACGCATACAAGCTGACTTTTTCTCCTCGTCCTCATTCATGTATGCTTTGTAATAAGCAGTCAATACGGTGGCAAAATCAAATCCACCGATACCTGCCTCAAGTCTTTTTGCGAAAGAGTAAATTCTGCGGTTAAGCTCTGACATGAAATCATCTGTCCCGATTTCGTGACCTGCCGCCGCCACCTCGCTTTGAAGCTCCGATAGCCATTTTGCGATAATTTGGGGTAAAGCTCCCCCATCGGG
>JAZNUF010000174.1:0-1948 GCA_045592185.1 Candidatus Flemingiibacterium sp. | reverse complement strand
GATTTGTGGGAATTATGTTCTTCGCCGATTTCTTGATTGGTCTGGGGGCTTTCTTAGCGGCTTTAATAATCAGTGTTGTATTTTGGGCGCTTTCCCTGATCCCCGGACTTGGAATTTTGTTTAGAATTATTGAGATTATTGTGTTGGTAGCAATTTATGCCGTTCTTCCTCTCTTTAGCGGTCTTGTTCATGCCGCGTTCTATGAGGAGATTATGGCAAAAACAACAGGTGACACCAAGTAAACTGATATAAAATACCGACTGCTTATCTTTGGTGATCAGTCGGTATTTTTTTGTCCTTATTTGTCGTTTTTTCTTAAGAAAACCATTGACAATTATATTTCTATATGATATAATAAATTAGACACATTAAATTCACTGAAAAATTCATATCTTTTAATATATGGTTTACATTCTTACGTGTCATTATCATTTGAGCTTGGCGGTCTTTATTAATTTGGTTTGACGAGTCGGATATCCGTTTCGGCGGATGTCCGGCATTTTCTTTTTAGGAGAGAATTATGGTACCAAATCTTGAAATTGGCGGGCGCACTTTCAGCGCCTATTTAATACTTGTTTTAGTAGGTATATTTGTGGCGGGGCCTTTTTGCATAAGACAGGTGAACGAGGATGACAGAATTGAATACCTGACTGTGCTCCTTTGGACTGCACCGGGAGTGCTTATCGGAGGTCATCTCTTATATGGAATTGTCAATATTAAGTACCTTATCAACAGTATCGTAAATTGGGACGGATTTGCGAATATTTTGAATGCCTTCGGTGGCAATGTATTTTATGGCGGAATGCTCGGCGGAATAGCTGCCGCGTTTATTTACTGTAAAATAAAAAAGATAAACATAAAGAAATATATTGCTCCATCATCCATGTTTATTCCGTTTTTCCATGTTTTCGGAAGGATAGGTTGCTTTTTGTCTGGTTGCTGCTTTGGGATTGAATCTGATATAGGTTTTGTATATCACTATTCTCCTGTCAGTATTGCCAACGAAATACGGCGTTTTCCGGTGCAGCTTGTGGAGTCATTCGGAAATCTAATCATATTTTTCATACTATTTTATATTTTTAAAAAGCATCAGCAGCTCCACGAAAAAATGCTCCTAATATATTTTCTTTTTTATTCAGTTATGCGATTTACATTAGAATTCCTTCGAGGGGATTATTACCGCGGATTTCTGTTTTCTCTTTCAACCTCGCAAATTATCAGTTTGATACTTTTTGTTTACAGCGTAACTGCGCTTCTTATTTACCTTGCAAAAAAAAGGAAGCATAAAACCGAGGTTATATGAAATAAATAAAGCTAAAACGGCTTGACGCCACTATTGCGTCAAGCCGTAATTCTATTAAGAATCAATTTCCAAGAGTTATTCGTGGAGTATCATATTATAAGCCATGCGAAGTTTCTTATTTTTGTATGTATTTCGCCCGAAAACCTCATATAGGGAACAGAACTTGTCCACGATAGTTACAATCCACGCTTCACGATATTTCGGCAGTTTTGTTATGGTTAGGGGGAACATATGACTCTTTATTATATTTCGCTCTCGTTCTGTAAGCTCAAAATCGGCAGTTGCATTTTGTAATGCGGTATAGGGGTGAGAAAAACCGTGAAGTCCGTTTTCGGGGATGGGTGTTATATGCCAATCATAGAGAAAATAATCGTGTAGCAATGCCCCGCGAATAAGCTCGTTTGCGGCTATTTTTTCCCCGACAAGCTTCTTTGCAATCTTATAGCTGTAATATGCCACAGCTACGCTGTGAAGAAGGCATGAGGTGTTTCCGTGCTGAATATATTTCTCTTCCAACTGAAGTCGCGAATAGCCGGAGATTTGACGGACACATTCTAAAAATTCCGATTCCGAAGTAAGGTTCATTTAATAGTATCCTTTTTCTTATTTGTATTTACGGAATGAGCGTTTGTGGAGTTTGGCTAC
>JAZNUF010000173.1:0-1704 GCA_045592185.1 Candidatus Flemingiibacterium sp. | reverse complement strand
TCACACGGAGATTCAATAGCAGGCAAGAGAGTTGATGTTTGCTCCGATGTTATAATGGAACTTGGCCTTGATTTTTAAATAGACCTTAAAAATACAAATTTATCGGTTTATTTTACCACTGATGCCGATACTATTTATTACCGTCTTGACATCATCTCCGATATGCTTGAAAACCCATCCATTACCGACACATTAAACAGCGTTCTCGCTCTCTTAAACGATGTTGTGGAGCTTCGTGCCATCAAGAGTGAAACAGAGGTCGCAAAGAATTACCTCTACAGCATCACCGAAATAGAGCTTTACATTGACATTGTCAGCCGTCTTGCTAAGGGCTTTAACGCTATTCGAGAAAATGTTCGTTCCGAGGGCTTTAAAAAGCTCACGGACACGGTTTCTGAATTGTCCGAGAGCGACTACTACAAGGACTTAAACAAAAAGTTGGGTGAACTTACCGCTAAGGTACATGAGGTTAAATCCGTTACAATAGGCGTCAATCTCGACAACGAATTTCGTCCCACTGATGCCGGTGTGATAAGTCTTAACGCCGATTATTTCAAGTCAGGCAAGGTAATCGACAAGATTTTACGAATGGACTTTAAAGACGGCGACTACACCTGCATTGCACCTCTTGTCCCCTATACCCGTGAAAACACCGACAACGCCAAAATCGCTTTCACCAACGCCTTTAACAATGCGATGAATGAAATTTTCAAATCCGATGTGCGTCAATGGCGTCAGCTTGTGCAGGCGTATGTACTTTCAAATACCGATTTTCTGTTAAGAATCATGCCTGAAATTGAATTTCTTACTAAGGCGCAGTATATGCTTTTAGCCTTAAAGAGCCGAGGACTTAATCTTGTCAAGCCGCAAATTGCCCCAATGGAAGACAGAGCCTTTAAAGCCGAGGGACTTTACAACCCGCAGGTTGCACTTAAGGTAGATATGCCGATGGTTAAGAATGATATCGACTTTGACGAAAAAGCGAAAATTTATGTTCTCACAGGACCTAACAGGGGAGGAAAATCAGTAATCACCTGCGCTGTTGGTCTGATTCAGGCACTATGTCAGCTTGGACTTCCCGTACCTGCCGATTCGGCGGTGATTTCGCCCGTTACCGCCATATACACCCACTTTCCAACGGAAAGCGGTGACACCATCGAAAAGGGACGTCTCGGAGAGGAATGTGCCCGTCTTAACAAGGTTTTCGATGTGGTTGACAAATACAGCCTGGTACTCCTTGATGAATCCTTCAGCTCTACGGGCTCTTATGAGGCCTCTTACATAGCTTCGGAGGTGCTTACAGGCTTCTCTGTGGTAGGATGCCGATGCCTTTTCTCAACCCACTTACACGAGCTATCCGGACACCTTGATGAGCTCAATATGCAATGTCTTGCAAAGGGTGGGGTAGCCATCGATACACTTGTAGCCGGAATTAACGGCGCCGAGCGAAGCTTTGAAATCACTCGCGCCAAGCCCGATGGAAAGTCATATGCGCATGATATTGCCGACAAATTTGGTTTATCCTATGAGAAAATCATGAGCCGTGTT
This sequence comes from Candidatus Flemingiibacterium sp., assembly GCA_045592185.1. Classification (GTDB taxonomy): domain Bacteria; phylum Bacillota; class Clostridia; order Oscillospirales; family CAG-272; genus Flemingiibacterium. Next base: position 156 of record JAZNUF010000173.1, on the reverse strand, counting down.
GAAAATAAGAAATAATGGACCTCAAAAAAATGAAATACACCCCAAAAGTTAAACACTTTTGGGGTGTATTTGTTATTTACGCTCGCATGAGCAACCTTTTTTTGCGGAAGGGCAGGAACAGCTGTCCGGGCATCCGATACACTTCTTGCCGCTTTT
>JAZNUF010000172.1:0-2732 GCA_045592185.1 Candidatus Flemingiibacterium sp. | reverse complement strand
AAAGTCCGTCAAGGGACAGCTCCACGCCATCAGCAAAGCATCCGCCGGGCTTAAAGATGATACTGTCTATTGTAAAGGCGAAATCACCCTCATACAGCCCCTTGAAATCGTGCAGCATATCGTATGTGGAACCCCAGCTTGAATATGGCATTTCCGCCTCGTTTGCCAGGTGCTTGTTAAGAAGTGGAACAAAATTATCGCCCTCAAAAAAGAGATCGGATAGTTCAAGCTGTTTTCCGGTGTAGATATCAAACACCGCAGTACGAACATCATAGTAGTAATCCGGAGAATCCTCCCATCCGGACATATACCGCCATCCTACATTAACGCTTAAATAACCGTTAACAAGCTTTTTTTCGGTACGTATAGTTGCGTAAGCATGCTCGAAACGGGAATCGAGAAACTCTTGAATCTTGTCCTTGTCTATAGCAGATAATTCCTCGGTTGCTTTGGTGATGAAATCCTCAATTTGTTGGTCAAGCCCGTCAAGAGTGAAGCTGCTTGGCAGCTTTTTGCACTGGTAGTAGTAGTCTGCCGCTATTTCAGGCTTTGCGATGCCAGAGGTTCCAAGCGAGGTGTATAATGTTTTCCTTGTTGGCTCTGGCAGAGTAAGTCCGTCAACCTTGCGGTAAGGTATGTATCCTGCATCGGCGATAACCTGCTGTCCTGCATCCGATTGCATCCATTTAACAAGAGCGCGGACGTTTGAATCCTCCGGTTCATCCGCAGAAAATACTGCATAGTTATAGCCGAGAAGCGGGTAGCTTCCGTCTGCAAGAGTTGTGAGGGACGGTTCAACGCCGTTTACTTTGATGTATTTGATTTCGGAAATATTTTCATACATTCCATCGGAATAAGCATAAACCGAATATCCAATGGCATTGATACCGTTGCCGTAGTTTGCCACAACATCAAGAATTCCGGACATTGTAGCAGGTATTTCATTGGTTATCGGCTCCATAAGCGGTGTATCGCCCATGAAGGACAGCATATAGTTTTGGCTGCCTGAATCGGCGTTGCGCTGATATGCGATAATCTCGGCATCATTGCCGCCGACCTCTTTCCAGTTGGTGATCGCGCCGGAGTAGATTCCCTTAAGCTGTTCAACGGTGAGAGTATCAACGGGATTATCCTTGTTTACCACAAATACAAATCCCTCTCCTGCAATCGGTTCGGCTTCGTGGTTGAAACCATCCTCTTCCATTATCCGAAGCTGATCTGCAGATAATGGTGTCGTAAAAATCAGCTCACATTTACCCCGAAGCAGATTATAAAACGCGGTGTAGGTTTTAGAATGGGATGTGACCTGTTCGCTTCCGAGAACGGCACTTTTCACTGCGTTGTCGAGATTTATAGTGGATGTAGAACCGTCTGTGATGGGATAGACGAAGTCCTCTGGCAACTCCACGGCTTTTTCCGATACCGTCGTGTCCTCGCCTGTGGTTTCCGCGGGAGCGACTGTGCGGTTTTGGCAGGAGGCAAGCAGTATTGTTGCGATAAGAAGTAAAGACGGTAATTTTTTCATCACTATCCTCCGATATTGTGTGTTATTGATTGCAAAACGCAGCACATGAAGTGCGGCGCTTGATTTTGTAGTCTATACGTTAAACCTGAACAGAACGATGTCGCCGTCTCGTATCACGTATTCTTTTCCCTCACTGCGGACAAGTCCCTTTTCTTTGGCGGCGGTCATAGTACCGCAGGCCATAAGCTCATCAAAGCCTATGATTTCCGCACGGATAAATCCGCGCTCAAAATCGGAGTGAATTTTTCCTGCCGCTTGCGGCGCCTTTGTACCTTTTGTGATAGTCCATGCGCGGACTTCTTTTGGCCCTGCGGTAAGGTAGGAAATGAATCCCAAAAGGGCATAGCTTGCCTTTATAAGACGGTCAAGTCCGCTTTCGGCGATGCCGAGGTCGGCGAGAAATTCGGCGCGTTCGTCACCCTCAAGCTGAGCAATTTCTGCCTCGATTCCTGCGCATATAGGCATGATTTCCGCTTTTTCACCGGCAGCATATTCTGCAAGCTTGGCATATCCTTCGTTATCCGACATATCTCTGCCGATTTCATCCTCGGAAATATTGGCGGCGTAAATTACCGGCTTCATTGAGAGAAGCTGACAATCCTGCATAATGGCAAGCTCATCGCTGGTGTAGTCCAGGGAACGTGCGCATTTTCCGTCTGCAAGGGCGGCCATTACTCTTTCAAGCAGAGCAAGCTCATCACCAAGGGATTTGTCACCTTTCATTGCCTTTTTTACTCGGTCGATTCGGCGCTCCAGCATTTCAATATCGGCGAAAATCAGCTCCATGTTAATGGTTTCAAGGTCACGCATTGGGTTTATATTGCCGTCTACATGGATAATATTTGAATCCTCAAAGCAGCGGACAACATGGATTATAGCGTCACATTCGCGAATGTGAGAAAGGAACTTGTTGCCAAGCCCTTCGCCCTTGGATGCACCTTTTACGAGGCCTGCGATATCTACAAATTCGATTACCGCGGGGGTGTATTTTTCGGGATTGTACATCTCCGCAAGCTTGTCAAGTCGAGAATCGGGTACGGCAACCACACCCACATTGGGGTCGATAGTACAGAAAGGATAGTTGGCCGATTCGGCTCCGGCATTGGTTATTGCATTAAACAGAGTAGATTTTCCCACATTTGGGAGTCCCACTATACCGAGCTTCATGATTGTTTTATCTCCTTTAAAATTTAGCAACTCTTTGCTT
>JAZNUF010000171.1:0-7230 GCA_045592185.1 Candidatus Flemingiibacterium sp. | reverse complement strand
GGACCGCTGGCAACTCCGCCCGAGTCAAAAGCAACTCCGGTGTACAGTCGCGGTACAAAGAAGCTGATTGCAAAGGATATAACATATCCGCCTATCATGAAAGGGAGTATGGGAATACCCGTCAAAACTCTCAGCATTGCTATCCCAACGGAGAGAGCAACACCTATAGAAAGCCCCATCCCAATAGTCTTTTGGGTAATAGTACCGTTTGAGATTTCCTCAACCTGTTTTTTCAGAACGTGCACCGCCGGCTCTGCCGCTACGGTAAACCAACCGATAAGCATACCTATAGGGATTAGTACGTATTTAAACTCACTTTCAGCAATTTCGGCAGCAATCAGCTGACCGGCTGGCATAAAACCCACATTGGCGCCGGTGAGAAACAAAACAAGCCCCGCATATGTGTAAACAAAACCGATAATCATTTTCGGCAGCGCACGGCCATGGAATCGTCTGAACGCAAGCTGAAATATTACAAATACCGCTACAATGGGAAATAAAGCTATCATCATCTCCCAAGCATAGTGAGGAATATTGTCGGCAATAAGCTTAAAGGCATCCTTGGTAGTATGAATTTCGGCAATGACGTTTTCTGTCACAGAAGCGTCTGCCTTATAAAAAATACTCAACACCAATACAGAAACAATAGGACCCACGCTGCAAAGAGCTACTGTACCAAAGCTTTCTTCTCCGTGTCGTGAAGTGCTCATAGAAGCCATACCTGCGCCGAGTGCCATGAGAAATGGGACAGTAATTGGACCCGTGGTAACACCGCCCGAATCAAAAGCAGCAGGGATAAAATCAGATGGTGCAAAGAGTACAAGAATCATTACTACTATATAGCATCCTATAAGAAGATAATTCAGTCTGAAGCCAAAACGGGTTCTGAGCATTGATACAACCATAAAAACTCCAACTCCCACCGCAACAGCTAAAATCAGCACAAAATTAGGTACAGACGGAATCTGCTCTGCAAGCACTTGTAAGTCCGGCTCTGCTATGGTTATAAGTAGTCCGAGGATAAATATAAAAATAAGCTTTATCGGGAAATTTTTCGGACGGCTAATAATTGCACCGATTTCTTCTCCAAGAGGCTGCATTGACATATCGGCACCGAGTGTAAATAAATTCATTCCGAAAATGAGAGAAACCGCACCTAAAATAAAGAGAATCATAATTCCGGTATCAACAGGTGCAATGGTGATGCTTAGCAAGAGCACAATAGCCGTGATAGGCAATACCGAAAAAAACGCCTCTTTTATTTTTTCTTTGTACATGGTAATCCCCCAAAAATCGCTTCAAACTTTAAATAATCATTCTGTACAATATTATATCTTATATTATACCATAAAAATTCTAAAAAAGCAACAAACTAATTGCGACTAAGATGTAAAAAGTCAAACAAACCGTTAGGGTTTTGTTTGACTTTTTAATGCAATTACTATCTGAGAGCAAACCGTAGATTAACAGCATTAATTTAGGTAAGGCAAATCACCGGATCAAGTGATTAAGAATATTGCAAACCGGATGGATGTTTCCAAAGGTCAAGCCGGGCGGCTGGTAATGACTGAAGCGGCATATTTTGGATCCGTGGCACAAAAGGACTGCTTCAACGATTTGAATGTTGAAAAATATGAAATAGTCGCAACCTTGGACAGCCACACTTCGCCCATATGCCAAGAGATGGACGGCAAAGTATTTGACATGAAGGATTTTCAAGCAGGCGTGACTGCACCACCATTTCATTGTTGGTGTCGTTCTTGTACTGCGCCGTGGTTTGAGGACGAGGACGAGGACGGCGTTGGTGAGCGGTACGCCCGTGATGTTGAAACAGGGGAAGGCTATATGCTGCCGAAAGATACCACGTATCAACAGTGGAAGGCTATGCAGGATGAAAAATACGGTGCCGGAACCGTTGACAAAAAGCGTAAAATGTGGTATAATGAATCTGCAGATAAGAGCCAGTATGAAAGCTACAAGGCTCGGCTCGGTGATGAAGCACCTAAGAGTTTTAAGGCTTTTCAGCAAATAAAATACGATAACCCTGAGCAGTATAAAGGCATCATGGGTTATTACCAGTATCGTGGGTATAATCCTTCAAGCAATAAGCGTTTTTATGAGGCACATAAGGCAGTTAAGGCACTTCACGATTCCGGTAAGATACGCGCCACGGGTACTTTGGTTGCTCCTCCGCAAGGACGTCTGATTGTTGAGCCTAATCAGCACGCGATTGATACCTTTACCAAGAGAGGCATTACACAAGCAGATGCTCAGGCGATTATTGATAACGCGGTTTTTGCGCTCAAACAGCGGCAAGGAACGCAATATGCATTTTATACCGAAAAAGGCTATGCTGTCTTACGTAATGACGGCTTGCTTACCTCTCTCGGTTGGCTTGACGAGGGCGGACGGTTGTTATATAACGAGGTGATAAAGTATGTTAAAGTCTGAAAAGGTTCAATGCCCTTTACTAAATAAGGCGATTGATGAGGGCTATTGCTGGGAGCTTTGCAATATCGGGACAGACGAAATTTTGCTTGAGGGCGATACCGTAAAAGATTGGGACGCTGCCCTGCAAATCTGCAAGCAATGTGGCAGGTATGAGGATGAGGCAGACTGATCGCATAAGGGAAAAACAATAAGCCAAAGCAAAAAAATCAATTGTTAAATTAAAAAGCAAGGGCACTCAACCATGAGTGTCCTTTTTGTATGGCAGGATTGGCGGCTGCAACCTCCGTAAAAAATAGAAAGCCAGCAATGATCTGTGGGTTCAAATCCTTATCCTGCCACCAAAGGAATCCCCTCTATAACGGGACTTAAAAAAGCGGTTTCCGGTTCCGTAAAGCCGGAACACACTGAAGTGTTGTGTAACGGGAGCACGATGGACTTTGAATCCAAGTGAGTTGGTTCGATTCCAACCACTTCAACCAATCGTCCTTTTGGTATTTCCGGACGTTAAATGAAAAGACAACAGTACCTGACTGAACAGGGACAACAAATGTGATTGAAAGGAAGTAAACACTATGAAAAAAGAAGAACTTAGCCTATATGAGCCCTTCACATTTTTCTCGTTTGTTTCATAAAACTACTGCCTTAAGTTTTAAAGAATTTCTAAATAAAACCCGTATTTATAAAGCTTGTGAATTTTTGAAATCCTCCGATAAATCAGTTGCTGAAATATCTCAAGAAGTCGGTTTTTCTACCGAAAGCTATTTTAGCACGGTTTTCAAATCATTAATTGGTATTACCCCCTCATTATATCGAGGGCAAAATCTCGAAAACTAAACTCTATCAATGTAAAAATGAATTTTTTGTAAGAATGAACCCGGCAAACAACAAAGCTTTACGCCAAATAAAAATAATGACCTCACTGTTTCAAAGTGAGGCCTTTTTCAAAATATGGCGTCGATGAGGGGATTCGAACCTCCGACCTGCCGCTTAGGAGGCGGCTGCTCTATCCTACTGAGCTACATCGACAAAAATATAATATTATGATATCACAGCTTTACCTTTTTGTCAAGAGGGATTTTCGGCAAGGCGCGGTTTACCCGCGCCTTTTTAGTATACGTACACAGCCTTTAAGTATGGGTGTGGCGTTTACTGCAAAAATAGCAGCAATTCCAACAGCCTGCATTAAAATCCAATAGGGCAATTCAAAAATCATAAAAGCTGTTTGCACACCGATAATCGCCGTGTTAACAGACAGTTTAACGGGATGTAAATTGAATCGAATCAAGCGGCGGGTGTTGAGAGCACGAATGACAAACACAACGAAATAGCTTGCAAATGTGGCAAGTGCCGCACCGTTTGCTCCAAGGGGAGTGGTAATCAAAAGAAGGTTAAGAATGATATTTATAGCGGCACCAATCATGGAAGTCACAAAGGAACGCACACTTTTCTTATCAACAAGATAAACACTTCCCATAAAGGTGACAAGGCTTGAAAAAACAGTTGCCGCCACCAGGATAGGCATATACTGCCACGCAGTATAATACTCCTCGGCAAAGAGAATTTTTGAAAATACCTTTGAAAAGGCAATAAGTGCCGCGGCGGAGATGAACAATAACCCTTGGAAGCTGTCGAACACGCTGCCAAAAAAGACCGCCCTCTCGCCTTTTTTTGTTTCATCTTGCTCGGTGACTGCGGAAAATTGCCATGCTTCAATGAAAATTCCCGAAAGAAGAATCAGAATTGTGGGAATTTTAAAAGCAACAGCATAAAATCCGTTTATCTCATCACCTAAAAATCCCTTTATCATATATCGGTCAGAAACATTTGTTATCCACCAAAATACGGTTGTGGGAATTAAAGGGATGCTATACTTCAGCATAACCTTCGCCAATTTACCCGAAAAATTCCGCACGAGCAGCGAAAAGTCTTTTCTGATTACAAAAATAATGAGAAAGGCAGACAACGCGTCAGAAATAACAACACTGAGAACATAGCCGAGAAGTCCGATATTTAATCCGACTAAAAACAGGATATTTAGACCTATGGTCAGTGCCGTGGCAAAAATCCCCTGCCCTGCGAAAAATGCCGTCATCCCCTTGGCTCTGACGTATTGTGCAAGAATCGAATGGAAATTTGCGCTCATGGCGTAGAGAATTATCAGCCACATATAGCCGTTAAAATACTCGATAAGATTTAAAAGCGGAAAAAGAACAAGGGATACGGCAAGTCCTCCGAGAATCACATAAATCCCCGTATTAAGTACCTTTTTCTTGTCAAGCTCTCTATCCATGGTAAAGCGAAAAACCGCATCGCAAATTCCCAAAGACAAAATCGGCATAAGTAAATTCGCACTTTGCGTAATAAGGTCAGCCCAACTGTATTCATCCGGCGATAGACACGCAGTATACAGAGGTAGTAGCAAAAAGACCAGAATTTTCGAGCCGAAAGTACCAAGACCAAGTATAGCGGTATTAGAAAGTAATTTTTTATATTTATCCATCCGTCAACTCAATTCCGCCGTCTGGGGACGGCTTTTTATAAATTTAAAGAAGGGGCGCAAACACCTTTAAAATTCCCATTATAAGACCGTGCTTTCCTCGAATCTTTTTGTCGATCTCCGGAGTGATTTCCTCACAAGACTTAAGCGTTTCAACAAAATCCCTTTTGGCTTCAAGAACGGCAGAATTTTCATACATCACCGCCGCACATTCAAAGTGGAGATATAAGCTTCTGTAATCAAAGTTCACCGAGCCTACCACGGCAACTCGGTCATCGCTCACTACCACCTTGGAATGGACAAATCCCGGAGTGTATTCGTATATCTTCACTCCGTCAGCCAGGAGCTTTCCGTAAAAAGAACGAGTAACCTGAAAAGCATACCATTTATCGGGAATGTGCGGTGTCATGATCCGAACATCAATTCCGCTTTTCGCCGCAAAGCAGAGGGCGGTTAATAATTCGTTGTCCGGAATAAGGTAAGGAGTCATTATATAAATGTATTTTTCTGCTTTATTAATCATATTAAGATACACAAGCTCGCTGACACATTCCGAGTCAAGAGGCGTATCGGAATAGGGCTGAACATAACCTCGGCACATTTCAGGTGAAAAGCTGGGCACATCTGCTTTTGGGGTATCTAAAAAAACACCAGTATCCTTGTCCGCAGGATTGTGCATATACCAATTTTCGAGAAACATAAGAGTAAAGCTACGAACTGCTTCTCCTCTGAGCATAACGGCGGCATCCTTCCAGTGACCATATTTGTCATAGGCATTGATATACTCATCCGCAAGATTAATACCGCCTGTGAAAGCGATACATCCATCTATAACCACTATTTTTCGGTGGTCACGGTTGTTTTGAATGACCGTGGCAACGGGAACGAACTTATTGAAAATCATGACCTTGATTCCAAGGTCTGAAAGAGTTTTTTCATAATTTTTAGGCAGAGTGCTTATACATCCCATTCCGTCCCAAATAATTCTGACGTCAACTCCCTCTTTTACCTTGGATATAAGTATTTTTAAAATGGAATCCCACATAAGCCCCTCTTGAATAATAAAATATTCAAGAAAAATGAATTTTTTTGCTTTTTGCAGTTCCCTTTTCAAAAGCTCAAATTTTAATTCGCCGGAGGAGATGTAAGTTGCCTCAGTATTTTCATAGAGAGGAAATCCGCAGCGATTTGAAAGATACGCAGCATGAGCAGAAAGATTAAAGTGTTCTTTTCGCAATGCCGCCAGCGCTTTATCGTTTTTACTCTTGAAGGGCGCAATTATTGAGTTTGCACGAGCCATTTTTTTCTTAAAAAGATAAGTGGATGACTGAAAAGTTGATGCAAGGTAGGTAAGACCTCCGAATACCGGAAACGTCAATATCAGCATAATCCACAAAAGCTTGTACGCGGGATTTTTGTCAAGGTTTAATATAATCGCCACTACCACTATGCTGATAGCTGTAAGAAAGGCGGATATTACCGGTGCATAGGCACTCAAGGTGATGAGCATGGCAACAGATAAAATAATCTGAAGTAAAGCAAAAAAAGCAGTAGTTATAAGTCTGCCCGTGAAGCGCTTCAGATATTTCTTGTGCATTGCCAATCACCCCCTGTCAGTAAAAATTCTCCTTACAAATCATTATACCACACATTGGGATATTTTTCAAGCCATATATGCTCATATTTTAAAGCTTAGTTTAATAATTTTTCTAAAATCCATTGACTTTTTTGACTTTATATGCGATAATATTTATGCAGAATATATGCAAATATTAACATACATTTAAAAGGAGATACTGCCATGGCAAAAATCAAAGTTACAATTTGGAATGAAGGCCGCCATGAAAAACACAATGCCGCCGCAAGAGAAATGCATCCGAACGGAATCCACGGTGCAATAAAGGAATTTCTTTCAGTTAATGAAGATTTAGAAATACGCACCGTACTTCTTGACGACCCGGAGCAAGGTCTTACAGACGAGCTTCTTAACGATACTGACGTTCTTATGTGGTGGGGTCATAAAGCTCATGATGAGGTTAGTGATACCCTCGTAGCAAAAGTACGAAATCGCGTAATAAACGAAGGAATGGGATTCATCGCTCTCCATTCTGCGCATATGTCAAAGCCTTTCTGCTCCATTGTGGGCACAAACGGATTTCTTTCCTGGGGCGAGGACCAAAGAGAAATTGTTTGGAATATAATGCCTCAGCACCCTATTGCTGCAGGACTCCCCGAATATTTTGAAATTCCTAAGGAAGAAATGTACGGCGAGCCTTTCCGCA
>JAZNUF010000170.1:0-4077 GCA_045592185.1 Candidatus Flemingiibacterium sp. | reverse complement strand
AGAGGCAAGTCCAACTCCTTGGCCCACAGAACGACATGGCTACGATCCGACTTGGTGAAACCTCCACCGAGCCAAGCTGACGCATCTTCTTTTTGCCCTCTTTCTGCTTTTCAAGCAGCTTTTTCTTTCTGGTTATATCGCCGCCGTAGCATTTGGCAAGAACGTCCTTTCGCATTGCCTTGACCGTTTCTCGGGCAATTACCTTGCCGCCGATTGCTGCCTGAATCGGCACTTCAAAGAGTTGACGGGGAATATTATCCTTTAGCTTTTCGCAGATTCTTCTTGCTCTGCCATATGCCTTTTCCTCGTGTACGATAAAGGAGAGGGCATCCACAATGTCGCCATTTAACAGTATATCAAGCTTCACGAGCTTTGAGGGAACATATTCCGACAATTCATAGTCAAGGGAGGCATATCCCTTGGAACGGGATTTCAAGGCATCGAAAAAGTCGTAGATAATCTCGTTCAGCGGGAGATTATAATGAAGTTCCGCGCGGTCTGTATCAATGTAGGTCATATTGATAAATTCACCGCGGCGGTCTTGACACAAATCCATAAGTCCTCCAACGTATTCGGGCGGTGTTATGATACTTGCCTTAACCATCGGTTCATATGCAGTGTCTATTTCATCGGGATTTGGGTAATTTGAAGGGTTGTCAATTTTTATTTGCTCACCGCTTTTAAGATCAATGTTATATATAACGCTGGGGGCGGTAGTGATGAGGTCAAGATTGAATTCTCGCTCTAATCTCTCCTCAATAATTTCCATGTGAAGAAGTCCCAAAAATCCGCAGCGATAACCAAATCCCAGTGCTGCTGAAGTTTCAGCTTCAAAGGTCAGTGCAGCGTCATTAAGCTGTAATTTTTCAAGGGCGTCTTTCAGGTCGCCGTACTTTGCACCGTCTGCGGGATAGATGCCGGCATAAACCATGGGGCGGACTTCTTTAAATCCGGGAAGGGGCTCGGAAGCAGGATTATTTGCCAAGGTTACCGTATCTCCCACTCGTGTGTCGCCTACGGATTTAATGGAAGCTGTGATATATCCAACATCACCGGCAGAGAGGTACTCCCCCGATTTAAGTCCGAAAGGATCAAGATATCCTATGTCAACTACATCAAATTCCGCGCCGGTACTCATAAGGCGTATTCTGTCGCCGGCTCTCAGAGTTCCTTCTTCAACACGAATGTTGACCACAACTCCCAAATAACTGTCATAGTAAGAGTCGAAAATCAGGCAGCGCAGGGGAGCGTTTTCATCTCCGTCAGGGGCAGGTATATCAGAAATGATTTTATCCAGCACCTTGTCAATGTTTAAGCCCACCTTTGCAGAAACCGCAGGGCAATCATCGGCAGGAATACCGATTATATCCTCAATTTCTCCTCTGACTTTTTCTACATCGGCAGAGGGTAGGTCAATCTTGTTTATTACGGGCACAATCTCAAGATTGCTGTCTATGGCAAGATAGGCGTTAGCAAGAGTCTGCGCTTCAACTCCCTGGGTGGAGTCAACAATCAAGAGTGCGCCTTCACAGGCGTTAAGTGAACGCGAAACCTCATAGTTAAAGTCAACATGACCGGGGGTGTCAATTAAGTTGAGAGTATAATTTTCCCCATCGGGGGCGTGATAATCAAGCTTGACTGCACGAGCCTTTATGGTGATGCCGCGCTCACGCTCCAAATCCATATTATCGAGAAGCTGTGCCTCCATATCTCTGGAAGCCACCGTGCGAGTATATTCAAGTATTCGGTCAGCAAGGGTGGATTTGCCGTGGTCTATATGAGCAATGATTGAAAAATTGCGGATTTTTTTCTGTCTTTCTGTTGGCATATGATTATCCTTTCGGAGGTATGTATTTGCTAATTAAAGTAGTTTACGGGATTTACGGGGGTTCCGTTTTCATAAATGTTAAGGTTTAGATGAGGGCCTGTGGTGTAACCGGAAGTACCTACATTGGCGATAACCTGGCCTCTTTTAACCTTGTCGCCGACCTTGACATGATATTTTGACAAATGTGAGTAGAAAGATGCGATTCCACCGCCGTGACTTACGGTAATGTAATAACCATCGGCGTAGTTGTAGGAGCATTCCACCACCGTGCCATCGTTTACCGAATAGATTTCGGTGCCGTAAGCGGCCGGAATATCAATGCCGCGGTGAAATTGGTCTACTCCGGTGACGGGATGAATACGCCAGCCAAAACCACTTGAAATTCGAGTATATTTTGAGGGAAGCGGCCATAAAAGCTCTCCGCCCACATAGCTGTCATTGGTGGTGTGTTTAAGCTCTGCCAGCATTTTCTCACGCTTTTGGCTGTATTCGGCTTCTATTGCTTCAACTCGTGCCAAGTCCTTTTCGGCACTGGTCAGTTTGTTTTCAGCGGTTGCCACAAGCTTGTTTGCATTTGAAAGATCGGCTTCGAGAGTCCTTGACAGTGTTTCGAGCTCATTTAACTGGATGTTTAAGGAATCTTTCGAAACCTTTAAATCATCTCTCATAGCTTCCAAAGCGGCAAGTCCGTCATTGTAGGAAGTAAGCAAGGTTTGGTCATAGTCCAGCATACACATGAAGCGGTCTAACTTGACAAGAAGCTGTTCAAGTCCATCAGCTTCGAGAAAGATGGACAAGATATCTCCGCCCCTATCTTCGTGCTTAGCGCGGATTCGTTCCCGCACCACCTGATACTGCTTCTCAAGCTTTAATTGGGCGGCTTCAATTTCCGCATTCTTGTTTTCGATTTTAATATTATATCCCTCTATAAGCTGATTTATGGCGTCAATTTCCAAATTCAGCGCATAAATCTTGCCGTCTATCGCCTTTTTCTTGGCAAGGGCATCGTTGTAACCGGATTCAGCGGCGGATACCGCCTTTTCGGCGTTTTTTCGCTGTGAGGTTGCGGCGGCGAGCTTGTCTTCCAAGGCTTGCAGCGAAGATTCTCCGCTGTCGGAAGCGGATATCCCCACTTCCACACATACTGTAAGAATCAGGAGAAGCATCACCGCGAGGCATATTATTTTTTTATACAATTAGATTCACCTTTTCGACAATAAAATACACTAACTCCATTATATTATATAGCATTTTCGATTGTTTGTCAAGGCTTGTAAAAAAGAGGAACACTAAAAAAGTGTTCCTCATTGGCTACTATGCATAAAAATCATGGTTTCCGACAGTCATAAGATATTGTCTGTTAGCGGGTATCCATAGACTTTCTGCTAAGGCGGGATTTAAAAAATAAAGGGCTGTCCTTGATATATAGTAAGAATCAAGACAAATTTTTGCCGCTATAATGCTATCTTCGGTTGGAGCGTTGTATATAGTTCCATTTATGGTGGGAGTAAACTGTACTCCATACTTGGTATCGAAAATCACTTCACGGATACTGCTTGGAAACTCTTGGCTGGTTACGCGGTTCATAACTACGTTGCCCACAAGAATTTTTCCCTCAATAGATTCTCCGCCTGCTTCTGCGCTTATGATTCTTGAAAGCCAATATAGCTCGTCTTCATTGTAAAATTCAGCGCCGCTTACAATATTGCTACTGCCACTCGAATATAAATCCACAGAGCTGCTTTCCGCACGCCAGAAAAGTTCTGCGTCATATGCTCTTGACAAAGCGCGTATTGGCACATAAAGCGAATTATCTATCACGATATTTGCCGCAGAGCCAAAATATCGGCCGGAAGCCTCGCAAAAGGGTTCATTGGCTCCTGCGCTTACGCTGTTTAAAGGGCTTACAGAACGCATAAGCTCGGTATTACCGCTTATTTCGGCAGTGCCCCCCGATAAAATCTCATTTGATTTATCAAAGGGAACGTATGTAACACCGTTTACAAGGATTCCGCCCATGGATACATCTTTTGTATTCAGTCGGATTTCAATTTCTTCGTAAGCCGATGTTCCAATAGCGCCCCCAAATGTAAGGGCCAATGCAATGATAATAGAAGTTATCTTTTTCATTATTATTCCTCCACATATAAAAAATTAAAACGGGTACAGTGGCTACCGTACCCGTCTATTTTATCATAATTGAGGAAAATTTTCAACGCACAATATATGGTATGGGAACTGAGGAAAAA
>JAZNUF010000169.1:0-1711 GCA_045592185.1 Candidatus Flemingiibacterium sp. | reverse complement strand
GCTTGGCCTCCGACTTAGCTGTGCAGCCGTAGTTACAGACGTAGGACAGCATCAGATGTGGGTAGCTCAGCGTTATCCTTTAGTAAAAAACGTTCCCCTCTTAACCAGCGGAGGACTTGGCACTATGGGATTTGGCCTTGGGGCAGCTATCGGTGCATCGGTGGCTTCAGGGGGCAAGAAGGTACTTCTTTTCACCGGGGACGGAAGCTTTGGAATGAATCTCACTGAGCTTGCCACCGCCGTCAGTTATCGACTTCCCATTGTTATAATAATCATGAATAACAAATCCCTGGGTATGGTAAAGCAATGGCAAAAATCCATGTTCGGGAAACCTGTGCAAGCAGAGCTCTGCCGGCAAACGAATTTTGCAAAACTCTCTGAGGCTTTCGGAGGCTTCGGCAAATCAGTCGGTACTCTTCCCGAGCTTGAAGATGCACTAAGCCAAGCATTTTCACAAAAAACAAAACTTCCCTATGTTATAGACTGCCGCATATCCCCAAACGCGGAAGTCATTCAACCGATTAATTAACGGAAAGGAACGGTCGTTTCATGAATAATAAATTTGTCCTTGGAGTTCTCGTATCAAATCAATACGGCGTGCTTATGCGTGTCACAAGCCTATTTGCCCGCCGAGGATTCAACATCGACAGCCTGACAGTTGGAGAAACGGAGAACCGCGCCTATTCAAGAATCACCATTACCGCCACCGGTGACGATTCTACAAAAGAACAGATTATAAAACAGCTTCGCAAGCTGCATGATGTGGTAAAAATTGACCTGATGCCACCCGAATCCACCGTTATAAGAGAGCTCACCCTTATAAAGCTTCGTGCCACGGGGCAGACTCGCGGTGAAATTATAGACGCGGTCAATGTATTCAGATGTAAGGTGGTGGATTTCACTCCCGATGAAGTTTGCATAGAAATGACCGGTCAAAGCTCAAAAATTGATGCCTTTATTGACTTTGTAAAGCCTTACGGCATTATTGAGATGTGCCGTACGGGCGTTGTTGCCGTACGCCGCGGCAGCGGCTCTCTTATTGAGCGAGATGAGGACTGAGTAATTTCCCAAAAGGAGCGTTGGAATCATTCGAAAAGACGTGTTTTTGAAAAAATTGCGCCTGCAAATAAGTTTGTTCCCATAGGCTGACAGCCGATATTTCCACTTTTAAGAAAGGAATCGTAAGCCTTGATATACCAAGAAAATTCAGAAGCTGCCGTAGTTTCAAAGAATTCGGAAAGCGTGGCAGATAACATTTTGCGAATCGCCCTTGATGTGGGTGAGGGACTTTTAAAGAGCGGAGCTGAGGTTCGCAGAGTTGAATTTACAATAGAAAAAATATGTAAAGCCTACGGCGCGGCTCATGTGGAGGTCTTTTGTATAAATTTCTTTATAGCCGCCTCGGTTCGTCTGGATGACGGTGAATACAGCAGTCAGACTCGGCGTATCGTTGATATTTCAAATCATCTTATTTGCCTTGAGTCATATAACAGTCTTTCAAGATACATATGCGAAAACAGCCCCTCTTTCCAAGAAGTGGACGACAGACTTAAAAAGATAAAAGAAAAGCGGAAATATCCCTTTTGGCTTAATTTGTTTGGTCATGCCATGGCTTCAGGCAGCTTTGCAATCTTTTTCGGCGGTAATATCCGAGACGGTCTTTGCGCCGCCGTCATAGGCATCGTCTGCTTGGTGCCGCGCATGAAGGCCT
>JAZNUF010000168.1:0-3346 GCA_045592185.1 Candidatus Flemingiibacterium sp. | reverse complement strand
GTATTTATCGGCTCGGGTGCAGGGCTTCCCATGTTCATGAATATTCCCGGTGAAAACCTCAAGGGCGTCTATTCCGCCAATGAATTTTTAACCAGAAGCAACCTTATGAAAGCCTATATCGACTCCCCCACAACACCTATTGCAAAGGGACAAAGAGTCGCCGTAGTGGGCGGCGGAAATGTGGCAATGGATGCTGCACGTACCGCTTTACGTCTTGGTGCCGAAAAGGTATATATCGTGTACAGACGTTCAATGGAGGAGCTTCCCGCCCGCCGCGAAGAGGTCGAGCACGCAAAGGAAGAAGGGGTAGAATTTTCACTTCTCAACAACCCTGTTGAGATTTTAGGTTACCACAATCCCGATGACAAACGGGACATAAAGAATGGCTGCGTTGTAGGTATGAAATGTATACGCATGAAGCTTGGCGAGCCTGATGAACGGGGACGCCGCAGTCCCATACCCGTTGAAGGAAGCGAATTTATCCTTGACGTGGACACGGTAATCATTGCCATAGGCACTTCGCCTAATCCCCTCATAAAATCCACCACCGAAGGCCTTGAAGTCAACAAACGCGGAGGTATCATCGTGGAGGAGTCCACCGGTGCTACCACACGGGACGGCGTATTTGCCGGCGGTGACGCGGTTACCGGTGCTGCAACGGTCATCTCTGCCATGGGTGCAGGTAAAATCGCGGCAAAAGCTATTGATGAATATTTGAGATAATGAAATATCGGGGGGAACTTTCTTGAAAGAAAGTTCCCCCCGTTCCCCCTTCAAAGAACTTTATAAAGGGCATTATGGGAACATTGCGAACAGAGGCGTTGAGGTGGGAAGCTCACGCCGCAGCCAAGGAAGTAGGGGTAGGGGCTAACAATATTTAGAAAGCCGACATCGGAAAAATTAAAAGGGAGGAAAATCCTCCCTTTTAACTCTAATTTAATTCGCGGTAATTATTTGGACTTGCGCTTTCTAGCCGCTTCAGATTTCTTCTTACGCTTAACGCTGGGCTTTTCGTAATGCTCTCTCTTACGGAGCTCAGAAAGAACTCCGGAGCGTGCGCACTGTCTCTTAAATCTGCGAAGAGCGCTGTCGAGCGATTCATTCTCTTTTACTCTGACTTCTGCCATTCTAAAATTCCCTCCCTCCGCAAGTGCACAGGAGATTACATCTCCCGAGATAAACCAGTCGAATATTTTTTTATCTCCGTATTATTATACTATAAAATCCTCTTAGTGTCAAGTGCTTCTGCGAAATTTAGTAAATATTTTTTACACTTTTTTATGAAGTTCAAAAAATCCTCCTGTGTTTTCCGCCGCAAAAAATAAACTGCTCTCCCTTTTTATGTTACTCAGTTGACTTTTTTTCCGATTTGTGATATAATTAAATCCGCGACCGAGTCGGACGATTGCGCGGTATCACGCCGAAAGGTATTACCGTGAGGAAAGTCCGGGCTTCACAGGGCAGGATAACGGATAACGTCCGCCGAGGGTGACCTCCGGGAAAGTGCAACAGAGATATACCGCATGATTCTTCATGTAAGGGTGGAAAGGTGAGGTAAGAGCTCACAAGTTCCTATGGTAACATAGGTCCGCTGTAAACCCTATCCGAAGCAACACCGTACGCGATTTGTTTGCCCGACATATAATCGCAGGTGGCACGCGCTTTTGGCGCGGAGCGTGTCGGAGACGATACGCAAAGATAGATAATCGTCAGCAGATAATATCTGCTACAGAACCCGGCTTATAGATTCGGTCGCTTATATTAATATTCTCGGCTTGCTTTCGCGTTTCGTGAAATTCAAGCCCTTTTTATTGCCCCATCTTGACAGATACGAAAAAAAATCGTATAATATAATTATGTATGTTAAATACGGGGCGGCAGTTCATAAAGAAAGGATGGTGACAATGAGATTTGCGGTAATTTCGGATATCCACTCTAATTTCATGGCTCTCGAAAACGCTCTTTGCACCATCGAGGATATGCGGAAAAGCGGACAAGGTGTAGACGGAATCATTTTCCTCGGCGATTACCTTACGGATTTTCCCCATCCCCAAAACACTCTGCGCCTGCTTGATGAATGCAGGGCGGAATTTCCCTGCTATTTTGTTCGGGGCAACCGCGAAGATTATCTGATTCGTCACCGTTCAGAAAAAGCAGAGGCATGGAATTATTCCTCCAGCAGCGGCTCTTTACTTTATACCTACGAAAATTTGGTAAAATCCGACCTTGATACTCTTGAAAATATGCCCATTTGCCTTGACATATTTCCGAAAGGGCTTCCGGCAATTACCGCCTGCCACGGCTCTCCTGCCAACAACAAGGAATGGATTATGAACCGTCCTCAGCTTATTGACAAATATACCTCTGAGGTTGTGGGCAGCGTCCTGCTGTGCGGTCATACCCATCGAAGCGGTGTGGTTGATGCCAACGGACGACGGGTGATCTTTTGCCCAAGTGTCGGTCTTCCCCAAGACCATCGCCACGGCTCACGGATAATGATTCTTGAAGCAAAGCGGGGAATATGGCGATATCGCACGGTGTCCGTGGGGTACGACAAGCAGAAAATGTTAGGGGTGTTTCACTCCAGCGGTCTTTATGACAAGGCCGGTATATGGGCAAAATGTATTATAAAATCCATGTTCGATGAACGGGACCATGCAGCAAGATGCGTAGCGTTGGCCTGGCGGATTGCGGCAGCGGACGGATTTTCGGGAGGGCAGGTTCTTCCGGAAAAATATTGGGCGGCGGCTGCCAAAGAGCTTCAGCTCACTTAATAAAGAATAAATTAACATAGGAGAATAGAAAAATGAGCAGCATCAAAGACATATCCCTTGCAAAAAGCGGTCATGACAAGATAAATTGGGTAAAGAGCTATATGCCCGTACTCAACATAATCAACGAAGAATTTACCCGCACAAAGCCCTTTGCAGGCAAGAAAATTTCCATGTCCATCCATCTTGAAGCAAAGACCGCATATCTTGCAATCACTCTCGCGGCAGGTGGGGCTGAGGTATACGTAACCGGCTGTAATCCTCTTTCAACTCAGGATGACGTAGCAGCCGCATTGGTGGATTTGGGCTTCGAGGTGAACGCATGGCGAGGGGTTACCGATGAGGAATATGAAGAACATTTAAAAAAGACACTGTCCCTCTGTCCCGATGTTATGATTGATGACGGCGGCGACCTCACTCAGCTTCTCCACGGCGAATGCCGCGAATACGGCAAGAACTTAATCGGTGGTGCTGAGGAAACCACGACGGGTATTCACCGTCTGCTGTCCCGTGAGAAGGCAGGCAAGCTCGACTACACGATGATCGACGTCAACGACGCCGACTGCAAGCACCTC
>JAZNUF010000167.1:0-2744 GCA_045592185.1 Candidatus Flemingiibacterium sp. | reverse complement strand
TATCCGCCTTGGTTGCAATAATGATATACGGTATATTCGATTGATTCATGAAATCCAGCATCATTTCATCATCGGCTGTAGGTCCTACTTTCATATCTATAAGCTGCGCCACAGCCTTCATGGTTCCCGATGTGAAATAGGAATCCGTAAGCTTCGACCATTTTTCCTTGTCCTGGGGCGCTCGCTTGGCAAATCCGTACCCCGGCAAGTCCACTATATAAAATTTCCTGTCCACTCGGTAAAAATTGATAGTTATCGTTTTGCCGGGAGAGCCGGAAACCCTCGCCAGACTTTTTCGTCCCACAAGCTTGTTGAGAAGCGAGCTTTTCCCAACATTTGACCGTCCCGAAAGGGCAATCTGAGGCAGCCCGTCAACCGGAAATTGACTTTGAAGTCCTGCGGTCATAACAAGCTCTGTATTGCTAAAATTAATAGGCATATCTATCCTCTTTCGTAACCGACAAGCGCCTCCGACAACACCTCATCAGCGGTCGTAACCTTTACAAATTCTATATTTTCCAGCACCTCTGCCGCACATTCTTCAAGATCCGCCCCGTTGTCGGCAGGTATCAGTACCTTTTTCACTCCTGCCGCATACGCAGCCATGGTTTTTTCGCGAAGTCCTCCGATGGGCAGAACGTGTCCGCGGAGAGTAACCTCTCCCGTCATAGCGATATCATGACGCACAGGCATTCCCGAAAGGGCGCTGGCAATAACCGTAACGAGAGTGACGCCTGCACTTGGTCCATCCTTTGGTACTGCGCCCTCGGGCACATGAATGTGTATATCCTTAGTCTTGTAGAAATCGGGCGCAATTTTAAGCTTATCCGCTTTAGAGCGTACAAAGCTCACTGCAATTCTTGCCGATTCCTTCATAACATCTCCGAGAGAGCCCGTAAGCTCCAGTTTACCGCTTCCCTCAAATATCGCCGCCTCAATACGCAGCATATCGCCGCCTACAGAGGTGTATGCGAGTCCATTGACAACCCCAACCTGATCCGAATCGGAAATTTTGTCGGGCATAACCTTTGGAGCGCCCAGGTATTCCCTAAGATTTTCGGGAGTAATTACAATTTTCTTAGCGGCAGAGCCGTCAACCAGTTTTTTTGCACACTTACGGCAGATAGTGCCGATTTTACGTGAAAGTCCACGGACACCCGCTTCCTTTGTGTATTTGTCAATTATCTCATAGACCGCGTCATCCGTAATTTTCAGATTGCGCTTTGTAATACCGCATTTCTCGCTTTCTTTTCCTATGATATGATTCTTAGCGATAGCCAGCTTTTCCGTACGGGTATAGGTTTTCATTTCAATCACGTCCATTCTGTCAATTAAGGGACGCGGAACAGTATCGAGCGTGTTCGCCGTAGCAATGAAAACGCAATCGGACAAATCAAAGGGGAGCTCTATAAAGTGGTCGCGGAAAGTCTTGTTCTGCTCCGGATCAAGCACCTCAAGCATAGCGGCAGACGGATCTCCGCTGACGGTACTTCCACTCATTTTGTCAATCTCATCAAGTAAAATTACGGGGTTTCGTGTGCCCGCCCTTGTAATCGCTTCGATTATTCTTCCGGGCATAGCTCCCACATAGGTCTTGCGGTGACCGCGTATCTCCGCCTCATCGCGAATTCCGCCCAGGGAAACGCGAACATATTTCCTCCCGAGAGCGCGAGCAATGGAAGCACCGATAGAGGTTTTTCCAACACCGGGTGCACCAACAAGGCAAAGCAGCTGCCCTCCTGCGTTATCCGTAAGCTGTCTTACGGCAAGATACTCAATTATTCTGTCTTTTACATTATCAATGCCGTCATGGTCATCGTCAAGAATTTTTCTTGCTCTTTTAAGGTCTGTTCGGTCTTTTGTGGTCTTGTCCCACGGAAGCGAAGTACAAGCCTCAAGATAGTTTCGGATTACACTTCCCTCCGCCGCCCCGAAAGGCATTTTGCTAAGTCTTCCAAGCTCCTCCGTAAGCTTTTCGCGCACCTCGGCAGTCACCTTTAACTGCTCGATTTTTTCGGCGAATCGCTTTATTTCGGGAGATTCACCCATTCCAAGCTCGTCCTCAATAGCCTTAAGCTGCTCTTGAAGAATGGTTTCCCTCTGACGGCGGCTCATACGTCCGTGCACCTCATGCTGGACTTCAACCTCCACCTTAAGCAGTTGTTCCTCGTCATAAAGCAGCCGAATTACCTCTTCAATTCGAGCAATAGGGTCAACAATATTAAGTACCGTAAGCTTATCCGAATATCTGACAAGCAGCTGGGCCGCAATAAAATCTGCCATGGTATCGGGAGATGTTATGGCTGACAAGGCAGCACTGGGCTCAACGGGCAGCTTCGGGAGCATCTTCGCAAGCTTCGCCGCAGCAGACCTCGCTTCTCTGACAAGTGCCTCCCCTCTGAGACCTCCGTCATCCTCCAAATGACACCATTTGACAAACAGACTCGCCGCCTCATATTTACCGCGAGAGATATATTCCTTAGCTGTGGCACGGGTAAGTCCCTCCACAATCAATCGGCGAGAGCCATCTGTAACCTTTATATTCTGCTTTATTTTTCCTATAGTGCCTATCTCATTGGGTGTCATATCCTTTCCCTGCTTCTTTTGGGGAACGAAAAACACCAGCCCATCATGAAGAGCCGCCGCATCAAGGGCATTTCTCGTGGGTTTGTCGGTTATTTCCAGGCTTATTGCTGTTCCGGGAAAAAGAATAATTCCTCGAAGTCTTACTACGGGAAGTTCTT
>JAZNUF010000166.1:0-9291 GCA_045592185.1 Candidatus Flemingiibacterium sp. | reverse complement strand
ATGGGCACGCCGAATTCGGCGTGCCCATAACTGTATTTACCGCAAATGGATACGGCAATGTAATAAAAAGCACTTATGATTCACAATTTTCTCGTGAGCATAAGTGCCTTTCATTTGTTTAAAGATTAGTTTTCGCGCTTGACATCTTTAGGTCAACTATGTGCATGGGCGTCAATTTCAGTGTTAGTCATAACCTTTTCAGCATCGTCAATCACCTTCGTCATCATATCGCGCAAAACATAAAATTCTCCGCTGCCATCCACGGTATAATAAGCCCGGCGTGTGGAATATGGGTAAAACTTAAAGACAAGCTCTTCGCCGCTGCGAAGTTCTATGGTTAATGTTAGACCGAGATTTCCTTCATCGCCTATAAGACTGTCAAGCTCTTCAATGCTCAAATCCTCTGTCGCGTAGCCTTGAATATATATACACAAAAGTGTTTTGTAGAACTGTCGGAAATTGTACACATCCGGCTTAAAGCCGGTAAGCCGCTCAGTAACAACCAGCTCATCCTTTTCTCCCACCAATTCAAAAGCACGGGTAACGGCAGGGCTTTCTACGGTAATAGCCGAAACCTCGTCAATATTCATCATAAATATGGATGAATCAACCCATTTTATCATGTCCCATTCAAGCCATGCCAGTGTATCACCGGACACCTCCGCAATAAGGTCAAATGTGAGAGAATAAGCATAATAATTGCCGTTTTCGTTCTTTTCACTGAATACCACCGATTGGTTCATTCCTCGATATTCATAGCTTACGCTGTGGGCTGGCTCAAGGAGTCCATACTCTTTCAAGTCCTCTTCATCGGGAGCGTACACGATAGTTGAACTTCCTGTAAAACTTATAAAAGTATTAAGCACGGTACTGTAATTTGTAGAGTTAACGTTGTATTCCGCAGGATAAAGCATCTTATAAGAGCTATTAACTCCCGCCTCATCCCTTTCCTCATCGGTAAGGTAAGTAATTGACAACTCTGCCTTATCCTCAGAAGCAACGGTGAAATTTTTCACGGTGAAGTATTCATTCTGAGTCATCGGTAAAGTTAAAGTAGGGCTAATCATCTTTTCAATGGGTGCAAGAACCGTTGCGGAGAAATCACTTCCGAGAATATAAACTGCATCGCGCCCCTTATACCTCGCATAGTAGCCGTTGCCCGATGGAGTTTCATCGCCAATATAAACGGTGTGCCTGATTCCTGATCGGGTGGTCAACACATAGTATGCAGGATTGTCCTCATCAGCGAGGCCATATTCCGAGAAATCCTCACAATCCTCGGCAACACGCTGACTGACTATTGTATAACCCGTACCAACCACTAAATTGGAAAAGAGAGTTTTGTCATAGGGGGCTGAAATATGGTCTTTCACATAGAAGTCATCATAATTCTCGTCATAATAAAAGCCATAACTTCCGTATTCGTTACAGATGTCTATAGACTTAATTTCACTTCGTTCCGTATGGGTAAACATCAAAATATTTCCGCCTGTGGCTCGGACCTCACCGTCCAAAAGCTCAATTTGCTCTCCCTCATCCTCCGGACGGATAATGTTTTTCACTATCCAGGCGGCAAGGGGATTATCGTCAACAACAGACTTGTCTTCTTCGTAAAGCACCCCAATATGGCTCACATACATATTAAACAATAGGTATGAACCGGTAAGCAAAACCGCTATTATTCCAAATATGACAATAAGCTTGCGCTGCCTTTTAAGCAGGCTTTTTTTTCGTTTTGAGGTAAAGGTTTCAGCTACATCCGGCTCAGAAAAAAGAGTGGATTCCTCCTCAGGGATACCGGACTTGCTTTCGTTATTCTTGTTCATGCGTGTTTTCTCCTGGTCCAAACAATAATTCCGCAGGCGAATACTATAACCGGAACAACAGCCGTCAGTATTATCGTCCATTTTGCCGCATCATCGGTAGTAATATCAAGTGCCGTTTCTTCAAAGGGCTTGAAATTAAGATTGCTTGGCACCTGTACCTTGCCCATGGCACGCATCATTGTATAGATTATATCGGCATTTCCATAGGTCTGTGTAAGATAATTATCCGCTGTAAAGTCGGATGAACCGATGGCAAACACGAAGGCATGATAAGGCGTATTGTCTATATATCTCGTTTCACGGCTAAGGGCAACAAGGCTGTACTGGCCCGTTTGTGCAATCTCGCCGTCCACATACTTTTGCGCGTTGGGAGATGAATAAACGGCTGTTGAGGTAGTGCGTCCGTTCTGCGTTTCCCAGAGGAGATTTATGGGACGTGCGTTCTTCACTATGGTTTTCGGAGGTGTACCGGTAGAAAGAAGCTCCTCAACCAAATTTCCGCCTAACGTATCCTCAAGGGAATATTGTCCCACTATCGCACGGTGCTCCGTATCAATAGAATTTGAGGGATCCCGAAGCTGAGAATCGTCAAAAGCAATTCCCCACTCGGTCAAAAATTCCTCAAGCTCCGGGAGCTCTCCTGTTTCAGGATTCATGAAAACCATCAAATTTCCGTAAGAATCAAGGAAATCGTCAATTTTTTCAATTTCCGATTTTCTTCCGGCGGTATCCTCGGAGATTCCTTCGAAATCAAACTTCGGATTTGATATTACTATAACTCTTGCCCTTTCGTCTATCTCATCTTCAGTTAAGTCGATGGGAGAAATTTCGTATCCTGCGTCATAGAATAGCTGAAGCATGGATTCGGAAAGACTTTCTCCGTGAGTATTGGTAAAGTATGCAATGGGAGTTTCGATTTGAGTAATCTGCGAAATAGCGGTTACAAGCTTTCTTTCCCCATTAAAGGCCCAAGGCTCACCGCTATCGGTGTCCAAGGTAAAAAGCTTTTGGATTTTAAACACTCTGAACTGTGTTCCGTTATTGTTTTCCACGATAATGTTCGTATCGGTAATCGCGGTCGTGGTAGCAGATTTGAATTTCGTTACCGCCGTTGGATTTTTCGCCACGTCTATGTAGTCATAGGTTATGTTATCATACTCCGCCGCCATTTCCTTCACCAGCTCAAGAACCATCTTGGTATAATAATTGGACTCCAACTTGTCGTAAGCGGTGCAAAAGTGAATAGTGATATCTCCGTCTATTTCGTCAAGGATAGCCCGTCCGCCGTCAGTAAGACCGTACACCTTGTTTTCGGTCAAGTCGATGTACCAATTATTATTGTAGGCAAATGACGAAAATATAACATTCACGATGACCACAACGGCAATGACCGCCGCCGACAGCGCAACGGCCGCCGCACCGTATTTAAGCTTACGGGAAAAGGCTAATCTGTTTTGTGTATTGTTCATGTTAAATTACCCCCTTTCCCGTCACGACCAACGGCGCTTTTCGTAAACACGCACCGTTAAGAATATGAAAATAAAGCATATTGAGAAGTAATAAAGAAGTGCCGCTGTATCAAGAATTCCGTAGGTGAAGTTGCTGTAACGGCTGAAAACGGAAATCCATGACAAAACAACCCTCACCGCATAAACATCAATAAAGCTGTTAAAGAGGTTTATAAGGAGCATGAATATAAGGATGCCCATGGTTCCGATTGCAGCAACAATCTGATTCTCCGTAAGGGCGGAAACAAAAACGCCGATAGCGATAAAAGCAGCACCGATAAGTAAAATCCCCACCGAGCTTGATATAAGGGACGCGGTATTTGGCGTTCCGTACTTATAAAGCAAGGAGAAATTAATGAGATTTCCGAAAATAAAGGTTGACGCAAACATGGTAAAGGCTGCAAGAAACTTCCCAAAAACCATTCCCATAAGGCTTACGGGAGAGGTCAAAAGAAGCTGCTCAGTTCGCATCTTCCGTTCCTCGCTGAACATTTTCATAGTAAGCATGGGGACAAGAATTATGAAAATGAACATTATGAACGAAAAATAAGAAGAAACGCTGCTGTATTCGCCTCGTAAAAGGGTACAGATTGAAAAGAGAACGGCATTTACCGCAAGGAATACGGCAATGAATACATATCCGATGGGGGATGTAAAATAGGCCTGCATTTCACGTTTATATATGGCAAACATTAATTTTCTCCTCCTTTATCGGACTTAATATCGAAGTGATGGGAACTGTCACCCTTTTTTGATTTTTTATCTTTGGCGTCAATGATTGAAATAAATATATCCTCAAGACTTGCCCCCTGCACCTCAAGACCGATAAGGGGCCATCCCTTTTCCGCCAGCATATTGAAAAGAGGCTTTCTTATGTCAACGCCCGCAGAGCTTTCAATCAAGTAAACGTAGCTGTCGTTTTCCCTCTCGCCGATACATTCCGTACGAGTGATTTCGGGATGATTTGAAAGCGCACTCAGAACCTCACGCTGCGGTCCGCAGATTCGTGCACGAAGTCTTCTGTTTTCTTCCAAAATATTCGCAATATTTTCCGTTTTTTCATCGGCAATCAGCCTGCCTGAATTTATTATAAGTATGCGGTCGCACACCGCCTGCACCTCGGTAAGTATATGTGTCGAAAGAATCACCGTATGATTCTGTCCGAGGGTACGTATCAGGGAACGAATCTCGATAATTTCCTTCGGATCAAGGCCTACTGTAGGTTCGTCAAGAATAATCAAAGGTGGATTTCCTACGAGAGCCTGAGCTAAACCAACTCTCTGCTTGTAGCCCTTTGACAGATTTTTGATAAGTCTGTTTTTATTGTAGTCATCGGTTATTTTGACCACTCGGCAAATTTCCTCAAGATGCTTTTTACGGTTAAGGCGGCATCCTTTGAGGTCGTAAACAAAATTCAAATATTCCTTAACCGTCATGTCCATATAAAGGGGCGGCTGCTCGGGAAGATAGCCTATAAGCTTTTTCGATTCCGTAGGATTTTCAAGTATGTTCGCTCCTCCGATTTCCACGCTTCCGAGAGTCGATGACATATATCCCGTGATAATATTCATAGTTGTGGACTTGCCCGCACCGTTAGGCCCGAGGAATCCGACAATTTCTCCCTTTCCAATAGAGAAGCTTATGTCGTCAACGGCGTATTTCGCGCCGAATCGCTTGACGAGGTTTTTTACCTGTACCATTCTGTATACGTTCCTTTCCGCTTTCGGATTTAATGACTAACAAAAAGTATATCATATTTTTTTGAATATTCCTTTAACAAGCCGCCAAAATCTGCAATAATTCAGATAAAATTCGTTTTCCCCAAGAGGCTTTCACATTACTGTCACATAGATATAACGGACAGCATCGTTCCCCTTAGGCCACCGGAAAAACGATGAGAATAAAAAATCTCAGGGCGGCAGCAAGTGCACCACTCGCAAACATCAATATTTGCGTCATCAATGCCCCATTCACCGAGAATAAACCGATTCATCCCCACAATATCGGCGTAAAGACTTCCTTGGCGCTCTTTTACAAAGCACTCTGCCGATTTGCCCATCATTGTTACTACAGAATCGCGAAAATCCTCTCCCACCTGATAACAGCAGCTGTGGATTGAGGGCCCGATGGCAACACGGATATTTTTATTACTCGCACCGATGTCAATCATCCTTTTTATACACTCTCCGGCGATTCCGCCTGCAGTCCCACGCCAGCCCGCATGGACGGCTCCGATGACTTTTGCTCTATCATCGCACATAAGAATCGGCACACAGTCCGCCGTCTTAACTCCGAGAGAAACGCCCACGGTATTGGTAACATATCCATCACATTTTTCCTCGGTGTCTATGAAATATCCCTGCCCGCGGTGGCTTTCATCGGCGCGTATTACTTTTGTGGAATGAATCTGACCAAGGCTGATTACACTGTTTTTATCAATTCCCAGGGCGTCACTGAAAAGAGAAAGATTCTCAAGGACGGTTTCACGGCTGTCGCCTCGTCCAAAGGCAAGGTTTAATGAGCTTGTATGCTCCTCACCGCTAACTCCTCCGACCCTCGTGGAAAAACCATGCTTATAGGGAATAATCGTTGATTTCAAATATTTAACGCCATTCTTGGCACTGACAAGAGAGAATGCCATAACTCCTCACAAAACAAACAATTTTATAATTTTCACAGCACTTTCGCCCGAATAATCTCTGACCTCGCCTATGGCATAAAAGCCCGCTTTACCATAAACTGCAACGCGGGTTCCAAGACTAAAGCCCGTACCGATTTTCTTTTGATAAATTTCGTTTCCATCCCGTGACAGCTTTTCAAAAAATGGCGGCAAAGTGATTTTCGGAAGCTCTGAAAAAAGAGATTCCGTGGGCTTTATAAGCCGGAGCCGTTCATCTGCCGTCATCGCTTCAAGCAAATCGAGGGTTACACATTCGGAGATATCAAATTCGCCGCTTGCACGCCGTTCAAGGCTGCTCATTGCACCACCGCAGCCAAGCTTTGCACCGATATCCGCGCAAAGCGTCCTTATGTATGTCCCCTTTGAGCAGTGCACATCAAGTATATAATCGGCATCGGTTTCGCCTTTTGAAACGTCAATGGAATGAACCGTGATAGGACGTGCTTTTCTCTCGATTACCTTTCCCTGCCTCGCCAAATCCACCAATTTTTGACCGTCCACCTTAAGGGCGCTGTACATGGGGGGAATCTGCATGATTTCACCAACGAATTCTGAGCAAACTCGCCGTACCGCCTCTTCATCCGGAATTTCATCGGATGTGGTAAGAACCTTCCCCGTTGTATCCTCCGTATCTGTTGTAACGCCGAGGCGAAGTCCTGCACGGTATCTTTTATTATCCGCCATTAAAAAGTCCGATGCCTTGGCGGCTCTGCCGATTAATATGGGAAGCACACCTGTTGCCATGGGGTCAAGAGTCCCTGTATGGCCTACTTTTTTCGTGTTGTACAGCCGGCGCATTTTGTTTATGCAATCATGGGATGTATACCCTGCCGGCTTGTTAAGTAAAACTACACCGCTTGGTTCCATCATAGCTCACCTATGCCCTCAAAAGCATTCTCGGCTTCAAGCCGAACAAGCTCCTTTTCGATAGCATCAATCAATATTTTTTCTGCTGCCTCAATGGTTGGAGCATTTACGGTGCAGCCCCCTGCTCTCACATGACCGCCGCCGCCAAAAATCGCGCAAAGCTTTGCAACATCAGCTACACGGTTACTGCGCATGGACACCTTATAAAGAGTGGGGTCGCTGTCACTCTGCTTGACAGACAACCCAACCTCCACACCTTCAATTCCCCGTGTGAGGCCGATAATGTCGTCTATATCCTCTCTCGTAAGTCCGTTTTCCGTCAGCATTTCCTGAGTAAAATGAACCGAGGCGATTTTGTTGTTATGATAGAGCTTAAGTGTATTGAGCGCAAGCTTCGTTGCCATAACCTGTGTAAGGGGTCGGGAATCATAAAGTCTTCGCGCGATTTCCGCATGATTGATTCCTGCCGCCATAAGCCTTGCGATTCTCAAATGGGTTTCGCCGGTGACCGACTCGTATTTAAAGCTGCCCGTATCAGAGCAGATAGCAGCGTAAAGGGCCGTTGCCGCAGGACGGGTAAGAAGGTTACGTCCGCTTTTTTCAAAATAATCGAAGATGTCGGCAATAATCTCGCCGCAGGAACCCGTTTCTCCCACGTACGTTGCCTTTGCGAAAGGCGTGCCTATAACATGATGGTCAATGGAAAGGTCGCATATAGAAGCATATTTATCCGCAAGCTCACCTAAAAGCGATGGGGTTGACACATCCACGGACACTATAAGATCCGAATTGTAGTCCGAAGGAATTCTATTTTCAAGGATTGACTCACCGCCAAAGATAAACTTAAGCTTTTTCGGTGCTTCCTCGGAATTTATCACCTCTGCGCTCTTTCCAAGGCCGCGTAGAAGCTCTCGGAGTGCAAAGCCACTTCCGAGGGTATCTCCGTCAGGTCGCATATGAGTAAGTATAAGCACTCTGGAAGACGATTCTAATTTTTTAATCGCCGCGGCAAGGGTAATGTTTGAAAGCTCATTCATCATCCGTATTTTCCTCGTCGGTTATTTCGGTAAATTCAAGCTTGTTTATAATGGAATTTATGTGTGCACCGTACTCAATAGAATCATCCTCAACAAAGGAAAGCTCGGGAGTTTGGCGAAGATTCAAGGTTTCAGCCAATCTTTTTCTTATATACCCTGCAGCATTTTTCAGCCCTTTTTTGACCTCGGACTTATCACCGCCCATAACAGAAAAATATATTTTCGCGAATTTAAGGTCGGGAGTTACATCCGCCGCCGTAACGCTGACAAAAGCCTCTGCCACTCTTGGGTCCTTAACCTCTCTCAAAATTACCGCAAGTTCCTTTACCATTTCCTCGTTGATTCTGCCCCGTCTGTATTTTGCCATGTCTTATCTCCAATCCTCTCATAACTATATAGTTAATAATATTGTATCACATTTATCATGAAATATAAATAGCTTTAATGTAAATTTATTGGTGCAAAAAAGATTTTTTAATGGGTGAGGGAGAAAATCGCCGAAAACTCCTAAGTTTCTATTGAAATATTCATAAATCTGTGGTATCATATTAGAGTAATGAATTTTTTAACTTCGGAGGATACATTCATGGTAGAACTTATAAAAGGCGGGGTATACCTCGCAGGCGATAAGCTTATTGAAGATAACGAAAAGGCGGCACAAGCTCTGAGTGCGATGGGAATTTCTTCGGCAGACAAGGAGTCGGCTCGCCGCGGAACTATGGCATACGCAATCCTCTCAGCCCACAATACATCGTCAGATGACTCCAACCTTAAAATTAAATTTGACGCTATGGCGTCCCATGATATAACCTATGTGGGTATTATTCAGACCGCCCGTGCCAGCGGACTTGAAAAGTTTCCCATTCCATATGTACTTACCAACTGCCACAACAGCCTTTGCGCTGTTGGCGGTACTATAAATGAGGATGACCACGTATTCGGTCTGTCCGCCGCCGAAAAGTACGGCGGAATCTACGTTCCTGCGCACATCGCGGTAATTCACTCCTATATGCGCGAGATGATGAGTGGATGCGGAAAAATGATTCTCGGCTCCGACAGCCACACTCGCTACGGTGCCCTCGGAACCATGGCAATCGGAGAAGGTGGCCCCGAACTTGTAAAGCAGCTCCTCTGCCGCACTTACGATATAAAACGTCCCGAGGTTGTAGCCGTACACATGACCGGCAAACCGAAGTCCGGCGTTGGTCCTCAGGACGTGGCTCTTGCAATTATCGGTGCCGTATTCAAAAACGGTTTTGTTAAGAACAAAGTTCTTGAATTCGTAGGAGAGGGCATTAAGAATCTTCCCATTGAATACAGAAATGGCATTGACGTTATGACCACCGAAACCACCTGCCTTTCCTCTATTTGGG
>JAZNUF010000165.1:0-6101 GCA_045592185.1 Candidatus Flemingiibacterium sp. | reverse complement strand
CCAAGGAGTTGGACTTGCCTCTTGTCTTCCTAAGACCGCTTGGCCTCCGACTTGGCGTTTCCGAATGGGAGAACTTCGCATCCGGTACACGTTCCGTTGCAAAGGCAATCGCGGAATCCGGTGCTATTTCCATCATCGGCGGCGGCGACTCTGCAGCGGCTGTTGAAACTCTCGGCTATGCTGACAAGATGAGCCACGTTTCTACCGGCGGTGGTGCATCTCTCGAATTCCTTGAGGGCCTTGAACTTCCCGGAATTGCTTGCCTCAACGATAAATAAGCATTAAAAAACGAATGGGAGGGGCTTGCTCCTCCCGTACTTATGTGAAAGGAAGATTAAAATGAACAAAGCTACAAGAAAAACAGTAATTGCAGGTAACTGGAAAATGAATATGACTCCTGCAAAGACAGTGGAATTTATTAAAGAACTTACTCCGATGGTGGCAGGCAAAGAGGGATGTGACGTGGTCCTCTGCGTTCCCGCTATCGACATTCCTGCGGCTGTTGAAGCCGCAAAAGGCACAAATATTAAAATCGGTGCGGAAAACGTACATTTCAAGGCTTCCGGTGCTTATACCGGCGAGATCTCTGCTGAAATGCTCACCGAAGCAGGCGTGGAATATGTTGTTATCGGTCATTCCGAGCGCCGTCAGTATTTCGGCGAAACCGATCAGACTGTTAACCTGCGTACTCTCGCTGCTGTAAACGCAGGTCTTACCGCTATCGTTTGTGTTGGCGAAACTCTTGAGCAGAGAGAGCTTGGCTACACCGAAACTCTCCTCAAGTTCCAGACCAAGATGGCACTTACCAATGTAAGCCGTGAACAGCTTAAGAATATCATCGTAGCCTACGAGCCTGTATGGGCTATCGGCACAGGCGTTACCGCTACCGCCGATCAGGCTGACGAGGGCAACGGCTATGTTCGCTCAGCTATCGCCGAAATGTTCGGAACTGAGGCCGCAGAGAGTGTTACCGTTCAGTACGGCGGCTCTATGAACCCCAAAAATGCGGCAGAGCTTCTTTCCAAAGTGAATGTAGACGGTGGACTTATCGGCGGCGCTTCTCTTAAGACGGCTGATTTTACCGTAATTGTAGACGCGGCTCAGTAATTTGTTTTTATGGGCGGAAGCTTTCTTTCGGGAAAGCTTCCGCTTTTTTGTTTTACTTGAATCCGCAGTTCCCATAACGAAAGGGATTGCGTTTTTTGCTATTATATGTTATAATTGATTTGTAAAGGGGTGTTTGTATATGTTTTTTGATAAAATTAAAGGAAATCTTGGATTTGGATGTATGCGACTGCCAATGATTGATAAAGAAGTTGATAAAGACCAATTTATGCGCATGATAGACGAGTTTATCGGTGCGGGTTTTAGCTATTTTGACACCGCCCACGGGTATATCGAAGGAAAGAGCGAAACTGCAATCCGCGACTGCCTTTCGGCAAGATATGACAGAGAAGACTTTGTCCTTGCAAACAAGATTTCATACTGGTGCTTTGAAAAGGAGGAGGACATTGTTCCTCTTTTTGAAAAACAGTTGGAGCTTTGTGGAGTAGAGTATTTTGATTTTTATCTTTTTCACTGCCTTAATGAGGAAGGATATGCCAAACATAAAAAATGCAATACATTTGAAATTGTAAAGAAGCTGAAAGAGCAGGGCAAGATCAAACACATAGGAATGTCTTTCCACGACACGGCAGAGTTTTTGGACAAGATACTTACGGAACAGCCGTATATGGAGGCAGTGCAGCTGCAAATTAATTATCTTGATTATGATGATCCTACAGTGCAGAGCAAAGCGTGTTATGATGTTGCTGTGAAGCACGGAAAAAAAGTTATTGTAATGGAGCCGGTCAAAGGCGGAGTGCTTGCCAATCTGCCCCCAAAAGCAGCTAAAGAACTTGAAGCATTGGGGAATGAAAGTCAGGCTTCTTATGCTATTCGTTATGCATCAAGCTATCCCGAGGTTTTTATGGTGCTTTCGGGTATGGGCAATATGGACATGATAAACGACAATATAAAAACCATGAAAAATCTTGTTCCACTCAGTGAGAAAGAGTTAGAAATCTTTGATCGGGTGCGTGAGATAATCAGGGAAGTAAAACAGCTTCCGTGTACAAAGTGCAATTACTGCGCAGAAGTTTGTCCGTCAAATATTCCGATATCGCAAATCTTTTCTGTTTACAACAGTTATCTTGCAGCAAAAATTTCCCGTAAAGAAACACAGAAAAAACTCATACCGCAGCGTGATAGTATAAATAGCTGTATTAAATGCGGAAAGTGTGAAAGTAATTGTCCGCAAAGCATAGAAATCAGGGAAGAACTTGAAAAAATCAAGAGAATCGTCAATGGATGATTTAGGTAAAGCTAAAGTACACGGCGGACCGATTGCCCGCCCCAAAGAGGTTGTATGAAGACTGTGAAAAAAATCGTACCCTGCGTCCTTGCCTTTATCCTGACGATGAGCACGCTGTGGCTTGGACTCACACTGTCTGCACATATTCCAAATTCCGCTTTGCAGGAAAATATGTTAAAAAGCGCAAACTACTATAAAGACAAGGCCGCCTACGAATTCGAGGGCGCCTCGCGCCTATGTAATATTTCCGATAATTACGCCGATGCTATTCTGCTTCAGCTTTGCATGAATATGGGCGAAGATTCACCTATTGTCGGTGCCCTTGACACGAAAT
Source organism: Candidatus Flemingiibacterium sp. (assembly GCA_045592185.1). GTDB lineage: Bacteria > Bacillota > Clostridia > Oscillospirales > CAG-272 > Flemingiibacterium. The sequence continues at coordinate 3,414 of JAZNUF010000165.1, read as the reverse complement.
ATTATGACGGTGAGAATTACGGAGAGAGCATCGGTTTTTATCTATCTCTCACCAACGACACCGTTGAGCCCAATGTGGATTACTCCCGTTATTGGCACGGCTTGGCAATATTTATCCGCTTGTTTCATCTTTTTACTGATGTCGCCGGTATCAAACTTATAGGATTTTGCGCCGTTATGCTTCTTGCTGCCGCTGTGATGTTTATTCTCGCTGTGCGCAGACATTTCGATATTGCCGCGGCCTTTGGGATATCACTTGCCGCAGTCCAAATCTGGAACGTCCGACTCTCTCTCGAATATATCCCTGCATTTGTGGTGGCGTTTGCTATGTGCGTGCTGTTTTTGCTGCTTGAGCGCCGTGGGGAATCAGCTCTGCTCGTTTTATCGGTTGTCAGCGGTACTGCGGTGGCTTTTTTCGACTTTCTTACCGTTGAAACCGTTTCCATATTACTTCCGCTTATTTTAGTGCTTGCAGTGCGCTTTCGCGAGGGACGGGCGGCGGAGCTTACAGAGAATCTTTTCTTTATCACAAAAAGCGGTATCTGCTGGGGCAGCGGGTATTTCGCCGCATTCCTCTCAAAATGGACTCTTGCCTCCATTGTGACGGGTGAAAACAAGTTTGCGGCGGCATTGTCTTCTGTTGGAGAACGATTTGCGGGCGGTACTGCCTCGGAGGGTATCAACAACTGCTTCATGCGGGTATTTGCCGCGCCTACTGCCAATATATCAACCCTTTTCGGCGGTACGGACAGAATAAATTTCCCACGCGTCCTGTTCGGTATCGTACTCACGGTGATGATTGCCGTTTCGCTTATCTATCTATTTGGCAAAAAGCCCCTTGATAAAGCTTCTTCCTTGCCGCTTCTTTTGCTTGGCGGCGTTGTAATTGTTCGCTTTATGGTGCTTAACAACCACTCGTATATACATGAATTTTTTACCTACCGCGCACTCGTCTCTCCTATAATGGCACTCATTTGTGCCCTCATGATAAATATTCAGCTTCCGAAACGAAAGGGGTATAAAATCAAATGACCGAGCTTACTATACTCATGCCCTGCCTCAACGAAGAAAAGACACTTTCATTTTGCATCGGCGAGGCCAAGGAATTCCTTAGGCGAAGCGGTGTTTCGGGAGAAATACTTATAGCCGATAACGGAAGCACCGACAATTCACGAGCCCTTGCACTCTCTCTTGGAGCGAGAGTTGTCGAGGTGGCCGAAAAAGGCTACGGAAGTGCCATCATCGGTGGAATTAACGCTGCCTGCGGTAAATATATAATCATGGGCGACAGTGACGGAAGCTACGATTTTATTAACCTTGAGGACTTTGTCGAAAAGCTTCGGGAGGGATATGCGCTGGTTATGGGAAACCGTTTCGCAGGCGGTATAGAAAAGGGAGCAATGTCGTGGCTGCACAAGATAGGTGTGCCTGCGCTGTCCCTTATTGGGCGGATACGCTACAAGACGAAGGTGGGTGATTTCCACTGCGGACTTCGGGGCTTTGACCGCGAACGGGCCCTCTCCATAGGACTTTCTTGTGGGGGGATGGAATTTGCAACCGAGATAATCGGCAAATTTGCACGCTCGGGGGCGAAAATCTGCGAGATACCCACCATTCTTCGCCGTGATAAACGGGGACACGCCTCACATCTGCGTACCTTCCGCGATGGTTGGAGGCATTTAAAATTAATATTATTCGATTTTTGAAAACGAGGGGAAATTGTTGAAACTTTTTTTGATGAAAATGGAAAAAATTCTTGACAAATCAGAGATTTTTATGATACAATTATCTTACAAAATATTGCATTACCGCACTAAATATCTTTGATGGAGGAAATCAGATGAAAAACAAATTTAAAGCCCTTTCTGCCCTCTGGCTGGCACTCGCGCTTACGCTTACGGTGATTATGCCAATCGGAGCTGTTAACACAGACGATTTTTATATGTATACCGGCAGCGAAAAGGTGGAGAAAAACACAACCATCTGGGATTACGATTATGAAAATCGCAGCTACGATTATGATTCTCCCACTCCTTTAAATGAGCTTAATTCTACATATGCTGACGTGAAGGCTTGGAAGGTTTGGGAAGTTGGCGGATGCGGAGAAATCTACTCGGTTATTGACGAGCTTTCAGGAGATGCAGCTTTGACTGGACCTTATAATGGCGTGGATCGCATTTTCCTCGAATCTACCGATGTCCTTCGTGCATTCACTAAGCAGCCTACTGCTGCTGATCCGTCCGTTGCAGTAAATGTTCCCGAGGGAGCTTCTTACCAATGGTACAGCTTTGCCAGAGAAACCGTTGACATCACAACTACCATTACGGGCTCGAACAGCAGTATTTATCATGGTTCCTATGATGCCGAGAAAGGTGCTTTCGTAAGTGAGGAACAGTATTATACTGACGGATACAGCCATGTAATTGACGTTATGAGTGTATCTGCTGTAGAAGGTGCACAGATAAAAATCACCCTTGAAAGCGATGCTGACGATGTTGTATACTATGTGTATGAATGGAACGGTGGTGCAGAGTTCACCAAAACGGGCAGTTCGTATTACGCAGACATAGCCACAGCGGGTTATTATAATCCGGTAATCGAGGCTACCGCCGAGTTTACTGCAGTTATCGAGGTTATTACACCCGTCAATCCTGATGGGGACGAGATTACCCCCGACAATGATTATTTTGCCGGTTACTGCTGCGGAGATTACTATGAAAACCTCGGCGGATGGGTATCTGATGAGGAATACGACTATTATTATTTGGGCGTTGAAGATATCTATGCCGAAGCAGGCTCTAAGATAAAAGTTAACGTAGAAAGCAGCGTGCAGGGATTTGACTGCGATGTATACCTATATAGCGGCGGTGATTTTACATACAATTCCGAGGACGATGCTTGGTATTTGGATGTAGCGAATAGCAGTACCTACAATGTTGTGGTTCAATCAGACGATTTCTTCTCTGTAACCTTTGAGATTGTTACTGGAGCTGTGACAAATCCCGTAACCCCCGATGACTTGTATGTCTATGTAGGGGTATTGGCAGGCGGAGTTTGCTATCCGACAAATGCAGAATATATTGACTTTTATGCAACCCTTCCCGCAGGTTTCATAAAAGTAACGCCTCTTAAAGATGTTGATGATTTTTATGCGAGCGTTGAGCTTTTCGGTGACACATATGAGGCGGTTAAGGTTGGAAACTCCTATTATTTTTGCATACCCTATGAAACTTACTGTGATAATTATTATTTCAATATGACCCAATATTGTCCCGTAAAGATTGAGTTTTGCCAAACCGGCGATGTTGCTGAACTCAAAGGAGAAACTTCTGCAACTCTTTCTACAATGAAGGCAAACACGGAATACTACTGTGTCGTAACGTGGGATGACGGCTATTCACTGACAAGTGAGTCA
>JAZNUF010000164.1:0-2745 GCA_045592185.1 Candidatus Flemingiibacterium sp. | reverse complement strand
CTTGTTGTTCAATTTTCAAAGACCATTGCTCCGCTTTTCGCGACTCGATTATTATACCACATCTCGCCGCGCTTGTCAATACCTTTTTTGAAAAAACTTAAATTTTTTCTCGGTATTCGCTGCACCGCAGGGTTGCCTTCGCGGTGACAGCTTATATATTATATCATATTCTTTTTTGCTTGTCAAGCCCTTTTTCAAGTTTTCAACACTTTTGTTGATTTAGCGATTGTATCGTTTTATTTTGGCAAATACTATTGGCAGAGGTGCACAATGCTTACTATATTTATAAGAATTTTATTGATTTATGTCCTACTCATAGTCACCATGCGTTTCATGGGAAAGCGGCAAATAGGACAGCTGCAGCTTTCCGAACTCGTGACAACAATTCTTCTTTCCGAACTCGCCGTACAACCTATAACCGATGAAAACATCCCCCTTTCTTTTGCGGTAATTCCCATCGCCACGTTGATTTCTCTTGAAATCATCATCTCCTTTGCTGTCACAAAGCTACCGTTTTTAAAGCCTATATTCGATGGCAAGCCGAGTATTCTCATCGATCGCGGAGAAATTAATTTTAGCGAAATCGCCCGTGCACGAATTAGTATGGAAGAGCTTTTGAGCCAGCTTAGAATTGCTGGAGTTCCCAATATTTCAGAGGTTTACTATGCCATCCTCGAACAAAACGGGCAGCTTTCTGTAATTCCGCGCAGATGCGATTCCACGCCCACCTGCAGAGAAATGGGTGTAGAAGCCACCGAAAGCGGAATAACCCACGCTTTGATAGTAGATTCCGAAATCAGCAAATCCGATTTGAAGCTTATAGGGAAAGATACGGCATGGCTGAAAAAACGGCTGAAAAAGCACAACGTCCCATTAGATGAGGTTTTTCTGTTTACGATAGATGACAGCGGAAAGGAGAATTTAATAAAAAAGCCATGCGCTCGTTCATAATCGCCTGCACCATTTTAATATCGATTATTATTTTGATTACAGTCAATACCTTTTATATCACCGACAAAATTGACACAATGCTCTCAATCTGCAATTCCTTAAAGGAAAGCAGCTCCATCCAAAAAACCGAAGAATTGTTCGCTTTTTGGCAGAGCTGCCGCAGTATAATAGCCTTATCGGTTCATAATTCAAAAATCGAGGAAACCGATAACGGAGTTATGTCCTTACGGGCATACGTTAACAGCCCAAAGGATTTTTATGCAGCTTTGTCCATCCTCACAGATACGCTCAACCATATAAAGGAAAGCCAAAGCTTCACCACAGAGAATATATTTTAGTTAAAAGCCGTCACTTTATCTTGCAGATAGACTTCTTTTCTCATTATCGTATAATATTCCTCAAAAGGATTATCAAATGAAATTCCAAGTTTTGACTGCATTCCTTTAATTAAATATTCGGGGTTCAGGTAATTCATACTGTCCGCCGACAAAAGCGCCTTTATGGAAAGTCCGCCATCACAAGGACTGATTTCACGCAAATCAATGTATGGAGATATATCCACTTCCTTATCACCCGATTTTGAACGTTTGGTCAGCACAAGAGGATTTGTGTAAATTTCCTTTAATTTTTCGGCTGTAGAATCGTCAATATCCTTTGATTTCATAAAAATATCGTACATTGCCCATCCGATATCGCTGAACTTACGTTCACTCTTGTAAACCGCAGTTACCTTCATTTCCTCGGTAAGAGTGCTGTTAATTCTCGACATGACCTCCTCAAGTGACATATCCTCCGTTAGGCGGATGTCAAAAAACTCACATTCGCTCTGCGTACCAATAGACAGCGGAAGCGAAAACGTCAACTTCAGCCTCGGATTGAAGCCTTGGCTGTACCATGCGGGAATCCCTGCTCGGATAATATTGCGCGTCATGGTACGCACAAGGTCAAGATGAGATATATATTGTAAAGATCCGATTTTATAAAACTTTGCTCTTATCGGCATCGGCTGCACCATGAACGTTCACCTCCCAGCTTATTGGCACCGCAAGCAGTGCATTTTTCTGCGCAGTTTTGATTGGTTACAGATTTATAGGCATTGTGCCTTTCGCGCAGCAGAAACGCCTTGTTAACGCCGCAGTCAATAATATCCCAAGGAAGAACCTCTCCCTCCTCGATTTCGCGGTCAGCGTAGTACGAAGCCTTTATTCCACACTCATCAAATATCTCCAGCCATCTGCCATAGCTGAAAAATTCCTCCCACGCATCGAATCTTACACCTTTCTTGTGGGCAAGGAGAATCGCTTTTCCCAGCCTCCTGTCCCCTCGTGCAAATACAGCCTCAATACGGCAAACCTCCGCATCGTGATAATTGAATTTTATCTTGGGGTCACTTATAACAGAACGAAGATACCTTTGCTTTTTCTCAAGCTCAGCAAGACTGTTCTGAGCCTCCCATTGAAATGCCGTAAAAGGCTTTGGAATAAAGCATGACGCACTTATCGTAACGGTAGGCGACTTCCTGCCCTTAACTCCGCGCATAACATCGTAATAAGTGGAAACCACTTTTTTGGCAAGCTCCGCAATCCCATCGAGGTCTTCCTTTGTTTCGGTGGGAAGGCCAATCATGAAATAAAGCTTAACTTGAGTCTTTCCCGCCTCAAATGCCACTCTGCAAGCTTTGAGTAAATCTTCCTCACAAACATTTTTGTTAATTGCGTCACGAAGTCGCTGTGTACCTGCCTCGGGAGCGAATGTAAGACCGGATGAACGGACGGTTGAGATTTTATCCATAAG
>JAZNUF010000163.1:0-14418 GCA_045592185.1 Candidatus Flemingiibacterium sp. | reverse complement strand
TAAAGCTCGATATTGTGGATTACAGTACCTACAGGAATGTTTGCAATAGGAAGGGTGTTACCAACCTTGATGTCGGAATTTGCACCCGAGTAAATTACGTCGCCGTCGGTAAGACCGGTGGGGGCAAGAACGTAGCTTCTTGTGCCGTCTTCGTACTCAACAAGAGCGATATAAGCAGTTCTGTTAGGGTCGTATTCGATACCGATAACCTTCGCTGCTGCATCAAGAGTGTTTCTCTTGAAGTCGATAATTCTGTACTTCTGCTTGTTTCCGCCGCCTCTGTGACGAACAGTAATCTTACCGTAGCTGTTACGGCCTGCGGTTTTCTTAAGAGTAACAGTAAGTTTCTTCTCAGGACTGAACTTTGTAAGCTCAGCAAAGGAAGGGTCGCTCATGTGGCGTCTTGACGGAGTAGTAGGTTTGAATTTGGTAGACATTATTTCACTCCTCCTTCAATTACATCATGCCGTCAAAGAACTCGATGGTCTTGGAATCGGGCTTAAGTGTAACAATCGCCTTTTTCCACTCAGAGGTGTAACCCTGATGATAACCGAGTCTTTTCGGTTTTTTCTTCATGTTGATAGTGTTTACATCAGCAACTTCTACCTTGAAAAGCTCTTCAACCGCTGCTGCGATTTCAGCTTTTGTTGCGTTGCTCATTACCTTGAAGGTATACTTCTTATTTTGAGCCGCATCCATGCTGGCTTCAGAAATAATCGGCTTAACAATTATGTCGTGAACCGTTTTCATTATGCATATACCTCCTCGATTTTTTCTGCCGCACCCTTAGCTACGATGAACTTATCGCAGTTGAGGATATCGTAAACGTTGAGAGTGTTTACAAGGGCGGTCTTCACGCCGGGAATATTAGCCATGCTCTTGATGGTAACCGCGTCATTTTCTGAGAGAACTACGAGAGCCTTTCTCTCACTGCCGAGAGCCTTAAGCATATTCACCATGGTTTTGGTCTTGTACTCTGCGGTTGCGATATTGTCAACAACAATCATGTCGCCGTCTGCAACCTTAGAGGAAAATGCGCTCTGAAGAGCGATTCTCTTAACTTTCTTGTTGATTTCAAAGCGGTAGCTTCTGGGCTTCGGGCCGAGAGCGATACCACCGTGTGTCCACTGAGGAGAACGGGTTGAGCCCTGTCTTGCATGGCCTGTGCCCTTCTGCTTCCAGGGCTTCTTGCCGCCGCCGGAGACTTCGGAACGAGTCTTGGTGGACTGAGTACCCTGTCTTTGATTTGCGAGGTATGATTTAACAGCGATGTGGAGAACCGCACTGTTTACCTCTGCACCGAATACAGCATCAGAGAGAGTGATTTCACCCACTTCTTTACCTGCCATATTCACAACTTTCATGTTAGGCATAGTGATTTCCTCCTTCCGCTTATGCTTTTACAGAATCACGGATGAATACGATGTTACCGCGAGAACCGGGAACTGCTCCCTTAACTGCGATAAGATTCTTTTCCGCATCAATCTTTACTACTTCGAGATTCAGAACAGTAGACTTAACGTTACCGTACTGTCCTGCCATCTTCTTGTTCTTGAAGATTCTCGCAGGGTCGATAACACCCATAGAACCGGGCTGACGGTGAATCGGGCCGGTACCGTGAGTCATACGAAGAATGTGGTGACCCCATCTTTTAACAACACCGGAATATCCGTGACCTTTGGATGTACCTGTAATGTCGACCTTCTCGCCTGCGGCGAAGGTATCGGCGGTAATCGTGTCACCGACATTCATGGAAGCTGCGTCTTCAAGACGGAATTCCTTCAGGTGCTTCTTATTATCAACACCCGCTTTTTTGAAGTGTCCCATCTCAGCCTTTGTGAGATGCTTTTCTTTGACTCCGCCAAAGCCTAACTGTACAGCGTCATAACCGTCATTGTCTGCGGTTTTCTTCTGAACGACTACACAGGGGCCGGCTTCAATAACTGTAACCGGAATTACGTTTCCGATTTCATCGAAGATTTGAGTCATGCCAATCTTCTTGCCGATTATGGCTTTTTTCATTTTGGTTTCCTCCTAAGATTATTGGTTGACGCTTTGGATTATCGCTTTCGCGGTGACGCCAACATGACCTTTGGTGCTCTCATGAGCAATGCCGTATGGGATTAGAGCTTAATCTCTATCTCAACGCCGGCGGGTAATTCAAGTCCCATCAGGGCTTCGACTGTCTTCTGCGACGGCTTCATTACGTCTATGAGTCTCTTATGAGTTCTCATTTCGAACTGTTCGCGGCTGTCCTTGTACTTGTGAACAGCACGAAGAATTGTGACGATTTCCTTCTCTGTGGGAAGCGGAATCGGGCCTGAAACGGTTGCGCCGTTTCTCTTAGCGGTTTCCACAATCTTCTGAGCAGCTTGATCAACTAATGTGTGGTCGTAGCTTTTCAGACGAATTCTGATCTTCTCCTTGACTGCCATGGTTTTGCCTCCTTTTCAATAATGGAGGGCGGTTTTGCTCAAACACTGTGTCGGGTGTTTCTTCGCTTTCCGTACAAAAACCGCACCAGCCTCACGGCATAAACGCGGATATACGAAGCTCTGATTCACAGGACACAACGCCTGATTGACAACGCCCGGTTAAATATCGGACATACTCCGGCGAAAATTACCCAGCTCAGTCGGGCTTCGTCCGACCTGCTGCAACCTCTCGCCATTAAACGCACGTCAACTCCTATATTATACACCAATTTTTCCGTCAAGTCAATAGTTTTTGAAAAAATATCTTATTTCTCTAAAAATAATTTTCAACAAACTTTAGATGACTTTTTTGTACATATTGTACACATACAGATATCCGGAGGTCATTTTTCCAAATTTTTTAAATTATAAAGGGTTGTTCATATCGGATTCACATATAGGCGGTATAATAACCTAGAACAGCTAATCAATGAAAGGATATCCGTATATTTATGAAAAAATACGACCGTTTCACACTCCTTATGCTCATAATATCGGCGTGTACAGCTGTAGCGGCTGTCGGTGGACGAATTTTTCTCACTTTAACTGCTCTTGACCGACACGGTGTATATGAGCACGGTAATATACTGCCCACCCTATATCACATTTTCCTTGCAGCCATTTTGGCAGCGTTAGGAATAGTGTGTATTATAAAAGGAAAGAAAAATAAATCCGACACCCTCATTCCTGCCACAAGTTTTACGATATTTTTCTCCTGTTCCTCCGCTTTTCTATTATGTGTGGCTCTTTTTTATTCATTTTATAATATGTCAACAAGCGGTGACTCCCTCGCCGTTATAGATGTTCTGGAGCTTATAGCTTCCGTTCCTACCGTAATATTTTTCTTTTTGGTCGCCCTGCAAAAAGGTAAGCGTTCAACAGCCCTCGCCATGACTTCCATATTTCCATCTGTTTGGTGCGCAATTTGCGTTATGCGAATTTATTTCAACAGTACCGTTCTTATGAACAGTCCCGATAAAATTCTCAGCGAATTTGCATTGGTTCTTTCTATGCTCTTTTTCCTCATGGAGGCCCGCAATCAGATTTCCATTTCCTTGAAAGGTTTTTATACCGCTGCGGCCCTTACCGCACCAATTCTTCTCCTCTCTGCCTCCATACCGAATCTTATATACCCGGATATCCTTGAAACTGGAGATGTTTACTCTACAATTCATTATATCACCTATATATCCGTAGCCTTGTTTATGTATGCGCGTTTGGCGGCAAAAGCCTCCGTTCACGAGGAAGCGGCAGAGGTACCAATTCCCGATTCTCTGTCCAATTAAGAATATCAAACAGTTAAATTTTATCTTACAGTCACCAAGATTGCATTTTTGAAAAAGCATTGATACTTTTCACAAGAAAAGGGCTGCCGCATATCACACTTGCGGCAGCCCATCCTTTATGTTTTGCTCTGCTCAATGATTTTTATACTTACAGGGTCAATCCCCGCCTGCTCGTAAACGATTTCTTTTATTTGCGATAGCTCATTTGGAAGAAGTCCGTCCGAGCGTACAATAACGCTGGCGCTTCCCTCTCCGATAACGGCTACGCACTCCTCGAAGCCCTTGGATTTAATAAGAGTTTCAATGTTGGCCTCCATCTGAATCTCTGAAACAATTCTTCCGATATCCTCGGTGGCCTGTTCTTTAGAAACCGCATCCGCCGTAGTGCTCTCCACTACTGTTTGAAGCACAGCAATCGCCTGATCTCTCGCCTGCTTACGGCTAAGCTCCGCAGAAGCAAAATATGTATCGTCTACATAAGATGCATCCGCCTCTCCCGACACCTCTCCGCTTCCAAGGGGGTCTCCGTCTCCGACTACCGGCTGTGAGTTACCGAACAGCAAGAAATTCAGTATCAGCGCACCGCCTATAAGCACAAGAGAAGACAGCACCACAATATTTTTGGTACCGATTTTCTTTGCCCCTGCAAGTACCTTTTCAAACCTCTCGGAAAATTTGCTCCTCATACACTCTTTCGGTGCTTCAAGCTCCATACCCGATTCCTCTGGGGATTCATTATAAATGTTTTCGTCCATGATTTGCCTCCATTCTTTATTATCTGTTATATAAATATGCCGTAGATTATCACTTTATGCGGGCAACTTTTATTTTCCCTCCATAACGCTTACGGCACTTGCGGGTATATCAAAAAGTGCACATAAAAGCTCCGTGAGCTTTAGCTGAATCTCAGCCCTTCCTCCGCCTCTGCACACTACCGCCACCCCTCTGACCTTAGGTGAGATTTCGGCTATGGGAATTAAGCTTTGGGACATAGTCACATATTCGTATCTTTCGCTGACATTCGTTTCATCCTTGTTTATCTGGCTGTTTTGAGCGTACTTCGTTTCTCTGACGGAATCAAGGGTTATCATCACCGATACCTCGGAAACCCCTTGTATATCACCGCATATTTTCTCAACCCGTCTTTCCAGCTCCCCCGATATATCCTCATATTCCGAAAGGTACGAGGACGCCTCCCCGTCAGTTCCCGACAAAAATATAAGAGATATTCCAAGAACCAAAGCGGCTAATATAATCCACAGTTTGTTTTTCTCTTTTAAGTATGCGACAAGTCTTCCGGCGCCAAAAGGCGTGTCACTCATAAAAAATCACCTCCGCAACAACTCCGAAATTGTTGGCTGCATAATATGTAATGTCCTCTGCCAGCAGTCCCATGCGGCGTTTGGTCGTAAGTATAATCTTTTCCCCATCGCACTTTACGGAAATGTTTTCCTCATCAATGGAAAACTTTTCACAAACCGCCTCCTCCACGTGCAAAGCTACAATATAATTAGCCCTTGCAACAGCCGCGGTACTGTCGTAGCCCGGGATTTCCCCCTCAGCCCCACCTACAATCCGAGTAACCACACCTTTCAGCGGTGAGATCAGCACCACGAGTAAAAAAAGGGCAACGACATATTTTAAATATTTCTTAAGCCCCCCCTCGGGAACAAGCCCTTCAAATATAACCGTCACTGCCGCCGCCGAAATGAGCGAAAGTATGAAATCTTTGATTTGTCCCATAAATACTCTCCTCCGACTTATTAGGTGCCAAGGGCAGTTGTACTTTTGGCAAAAAGGGCAATGGCATAAACAAACATCAAAGCGCAGATTACGCAAACTGCCGCCAAAAAACCGAAAAGTCCACACATTTCATCAAGCATCCGTTTCTCCCGCCCAAGCCCCATAATGTCCGCCGCCACCGATGAAATGCTTATCCCAAGCCGCAGCATGAGTATTTCCGCAATAATAGGTAAGGTCATTACTATAAGTATGATAACGCCTCCCCAGCCAACCGTTCCCTTTATAAGTGAAAGACTTCCGGCAACCGCCGAAACCGCATCCGATGCAATCCCACCAACCACGGGCACCGCACTTGAAGCCGCAAATTTCACGGCGCGGATAGATAGGCTGTCCGCCTTGGCGGCAATGGATGTCTGAAAGGTCATCATGGCTGAAATAGCCGCCGCCAAAAGTCCGATAATCCACATAAAAATATTTCGCACGAGGCTCGATATTCCGTCAAGCTTGAGTCCGCTTCCCATCCCCGAGCATACCGCCATTCCAAAGCACAATTTAAGAACGGGAAAAAGCCCTGCCACCGCAAGCCCCTCAATGAGTGCTACTCCGAGCATCATGGCATTGGCGGAAGCGGCAGAAGCCCCTCCGTTTCCACCTGCCGTCCCGATAGCAAGCATAACCGGAACCATAGCCGAAATTACTGTTGTCAGCTGTGACAAAAAAGCGCCCACTCGCTCAACGAGAGAAAGAGCCGTTTTGTACAACGTAAGTAGTATGCAAAGGCCTGAAGCAAGTTCAAAAGCCGCCGAAAGAGAATCGGATTTCATCATCCCCTTGAATGCCGACAAGGCGGCAGATAAAAGCACCAAGCCAAGGGTCGCCGTAAAGGTTTTAAGTGCCGGAGAAAGGGCACTTAAAATTGTTTCGCCTATGAAATCGAAAAAATACTCCGCGGAAAATTTCTCCGAAAAATTATCCGCTTCAAATATGTCCCCATCGGGAAGCTCGTCCCTCACCTCATATGGGAGTGCGTCAATTATGGAATCAACGTCAAATTCGTCCGTGACGTATTGTTCGGCCTCCCTACCATATGTAACCCCTTCCGAAGCATTGGCGCAGAGGGTGAACAAGGGGAAAAGCAAAAAAAGAAGGAAAAGCTTTTTCATATATTCATAATATCCGCCGCCAAAGTTACAAGCTCACGAATAAGAGGAAGACACAAGACAAGCACCTCCGCCTTTCCCACAAGCTCCACCTTGGACGCGATTCCTCCCTCCCCGGAATCTCTGCAAAGCTCTGCTGTAAACTGTACACCGAGAGTTATTCCCATAGCCTTCAGAAGTATTGAAAAATATTTGCCAAAGCCTGAATTTGTCATGGTTTCCGATAAGAAGTCAAAAACAGGTATAACAATAGTCGCCGCCGCAGAAACAAGAACAACCGAAGCGCACAGACTTACAAGCATCGCCATTTCGCCCTTGTGGCTCTTTAGTATAAGCACGCAAACAAGCGCGCAAATTGCCGCACCGCAGTATTTGAGCATAGTCAAAAGCCGAATACGGCGCGGATTCCGGAGAAAAGGGCGGAAAGCTTATCCATGAGCATAAGCATGATTATAATTATTCCCGAAATCGATACTAATACTGCCTGTTCCTCTCTGCCGTATTTTGCGAGCAGTTGATAGGCAATGCTGACGGTAAGCCCTATTCCCGCCACCTTAAAGATAAAGCTAACATCCATAAAAATCTCCAATCAGCTAATCGAGCAAGTAAATTATATAAACAACACCGCCAGCATAATACCCGTCAAGAATCCCAAGGCACGGCAGATTCGGGATTTCGGAGTAACCTCAGTCCGCGCCTTTTCAGACATGGAACCGAATATTTTTTCGTAATAGGCGCAGTGCTTGACCGCATTGTCACCATCGTAGCTTCCAAGATTTATGAAAAAATCCCTAAGCTCCGAAATTTCCGCTTCAGTCAAAAAGAGGCGGCTGCTGCATTCCTCAAGTGCTCTTTCAAAGCCAAGTTCACAAAGGGCTCCCATGAAGCCGCACTTATCCAGCACTTCATTCTTGTATAAAGTAAAAATTCTGTCAAGGGGTGTGCGGTAACTTTCAATCTGGACTCCCACAAAAACTATTAAAGCTCTGAAGGCTTCAAGCTGCTCTGCCCTCTTTCGGTAAATCCCCGAAAAGAAAAGCCCCCCGAAAGCACAAATGGAAAATATAATAAAAATCCCTACCGTTTTCATATATATGATCATAGCTTTTGCAGAGCAAAAGCTTCCCTTTCGTGGAATTGGGGCTGGTTTGCGGAGCAAAACATTGCCGCCGTGGCAATGCAGCGTCAAAACACTGTTTGAAAGATTTATCTTTCAAGCTTTCATCTCCTCGGCTCGGGTATATTGGAAGCTGTACGAGTGAGATAACTGACCGTTCACTAATGCTCTGGATATACCAACGTATCCCGAAAATACACCGTTTTCGTGAAGCAGCCGAATGTTCGGGCGGCGAAGCAGCTCGTCAAGGCTTCCTCCATGGGCACTGGCAATTATGGGAACGCCCGTATTCTGGGCTTCAAGTATTCCCTTTGCTTCTTCCGAGTTACCAAGCTCATCGCAAATTATAACTTCCGGCGACAAAGTACGGGTGGCAATTTCTATCCCCATCCCTCGCGGATATCCCACAAGCACATCGCAGATGCCATCCTTGAACATATCCTCTATATAAAGCTCTCCTCTTGTATCAATAATCGCCGTGCGATATTTGTACTCGCCGCTTAGTTTTGCCGCAATATCCCGAAGCAAGGTGGTCTTTCCCACGCCGGGAGGGGAATATATCAAAAATGAGTTTATCCCTGCAGAACTACGACAAGCCTCAAGAATTTTATCGCTCACTCCACGTATTATGTGGGGCAGACGTATGTTTACTGAGGTAATCTCTCTTACTCCCTTGCCCTCCGGCGAAAAGATTCCGCAAACACCGATTCTAACTCCATTTTCAAATCGTATATACCCAAGCCTCATAGTGCTGTCATGGGCATAAACGGAGCCGCGGCAAAATTTTGTTACGCACTCCATCATTTCATCCCCGTCAACGGTCAAATCAAAGGGGTGATTTACCCCCCCGCAAGTGACACTTGCCTTCCGTCCGACTCTTAGGCGCACCTCAGTCATATCCCGAACCGACAGCTCACCGGTGCTTATCATCTCGTTTAATTTAAACCTTATTTTATAAGGCAGGCAAGGGATAATACTGCTTATAACCTTATTTTCAAAATTCACCTGACGCCCCCATCACAGTCTTTATAAATGTATACGGACAAGCAAAGAGAAAAATAACCTATAGGACAAAAAATCTCCCGTCAAATAAATGACGGGAGAAAAAATATTTTTTATTCATCGGCCAAGCTGTTTTCTGACCATAGCCGCAGGGCTCTTATTTCCAACTCGCACCTTTTTTCCTCGAGGGGTGAAAATAAGTCTTGCAGCCATAGAAACAAGTACACAGCCAAGATATAAAAGTATGGAAATAAGTGGGGAGTGCTCCGATACTCCATCGCCGCGAAAAGCCATTGAAGCAAGCCACAAAACAAGGGAATACCCCCCTCCGGACAAGGCAGAAGCCAATACCGGATTCATTACATCCCGAGGTGTGGAAATTCCGCATACAATAGCACCGCTTGCGAGAGCCGCATAGGCAAATACCCCCACAAGCTTATCTGGGTCCTCGGTCATAATAGCAACAGCAGTAAGCAAAAAGGCGAGAATCACAGCGCTTGCCACGCCAAAAAGGCTTCCCTTCAGAATACCCAGCGGAGCGCCCATTTCCCTTTTTGTGTCACTGCCAAAGTTTGATCTTACCAATCATATTCCTCCCAACACATATAAATTCACTGCTATAATACATATGCGTGGGAAATTATATTTATGTCAGCAGTCCTCTGCCTTTACGTCCACATTTTTTACTGCGGACTTGAGAATACGCATCTTTGTGCCGTCACGTCCGGTTTCGATAAGAACGGTTTCGTCCTTGATGCTGACGATTTTTCCGATAATTCCGCCGATGGTGGTAATCTCGTCACCAACCTGCAAAGAATTACGCATATCATTTGTAGCCTTTTCCTGCTTCTTCTGAGGTCTGTACATGAAGAAGTAGAATACAGCAACCATAGCCACAAGCATAATGATAGTCGGCCACATAGAACCGGGATTGTTTGCGTTGGTTCCTGCAGCTGTATCTGCAGCTGCATTTGCCGCGCCTGTTTCAAGTAATAATTTAAGCATAATAATCCTCCGTTTTGCCGCTTTCGCGACTATAATAAATTTTATTTAGTATATTATATCCTATTACTTTGGCAATTTCAAGGGTATTTTGTAAATTTATAAAAATTCACCCCATTAATTCTTCTCTTGCAAAATTTATGTATTCCATACAGTATTCGTCCCTGCCGCAGATTGCTTTTCCGGAAAACAGAGATTTCCTGATTTCCTTTGAGGTGGGGTCGATAATGGCAGAATCAAGTCCGCAGTACAGTGCAACAGAAAGAAAAGCACCATTCAAAACCGCACGTTTCGGGAGTCCAAAGGATACATTGGAAAGACCGCAGGTGGTTTTGGCTGAGGTTTCCGACTTGATTTTTGATATAACCTCAAGAGCTGTTTTCGCGTTGGTATCACAGGTGGCAAGGGTTTCGCAGATGGCGTCTACGTAAATATTGTCCTCCTGAACGCCTGCCGCTGTAAGCTTTGAGATAGCGGTTTTTGCGCATTGGAGCCGTCCCTCTGCGGTTTCCGGAATACCGTTTGTATCCATGGGCAGTACAACTATACCGCAGCCGTGCTTTGCCGCAACCGGTGCCAATTCATCAATACGCTCGTCCGCAGTTACGGAATTAAGTATGATTTTCGCTCCTGCAAAATTCTCTATAACCTCGGAAAGCACCGTTGGATTCGGAGAATCAAGCATAAGTCCGCAGTTACTCCTCGCAAGAGTAAGCTCGGCTATACGTTTCATCATTTCGGCTTCTCTGTGCTCAAACATAGCTGTATTAATGTCAAGGTACTCTGCCCCCGCTTCGCTTTGAAGCTTAATCAGAGATATTATCGCCTCATCACTGTCCTGCATTGCAGAAAAGGCACTGGGGATTGAACTGTTTAATTTTTCGCCTATAATAATCATTTTTATTCTCCGTATAGATTTTATTATTCGTTATTTTCATCGTCAGCAAGCTGCCGGTTTTCAGGCATCGCAACCTCAATTTTATTATCCGACCTTCTCTGAATCGAAAAAATAAGCAACAGGCATATGGACAGTGAAAGTAAAAACACAAGAACTGTATTTCCGAAGGTCATCATCTCCGCAGGAACCAGCTCCGATACGGAACCCACTAAATTGAATCCCATATGCATGAGAATCGGTGCTAAAAGGCTTCCGCATTTTTCATAAACCCAAGACAAGACAAAGCCCAAAATCCCTGCATACATAACCCAAATAATTGCCGTTCCGTGCATGATTCCGAAAATAAAGGAAGTCAGAATCATCGCTCCGAGCATCGGCATACACCGTTTCAGCCTTGTATACAGAAGCCCGCGAAAAACAATTTCTTCGGAGATTGGGGCAGCAAGTACAGTCGTAATTATGGCAATGGGCGTAAGGCTGCCCACTCCCATGGAAGCGGTGGCATCCGCATAGCTTGCAAGCCAATTTTCGGGGATAGGAACAATCGAAAGAAAGCTGACCACAAAGAAATTCAGAAATATACCAAGCAAAAAGCAAATAGGATAGTCAAGCTTCTTTGCTTTTTTGATTCCCACTTCCACAAAAAATTTCTTTTTTCTTACACGGAATATGATAAAATATGTGAGTAACGCAACCAGCGCAGATATTAAAGTAATCTCCATTAAATGGGAGAAAAGTCTCTCCGAAGCCTCCACCGCGATTTCGTTTGCTATTTTCATGTAGCCGGATGGGTCTTCCGCCATTACCTGGTATATTCTTTCAATTCCATATTTGAAGCTCACGCTCACAACTATGATGATTGAAGCCGCATATGAAACAACTATCTGGCAAAGAGAGTATATGCTGAGGTAAAAGATTGCCGCTCCAACTGATTTTAAAATGTTTCTCGAATTCATAGGAAACCTCCGTTTCCACAAACAAGTATGTATATATAAGATTATACCTCATTTATTTACAAAAGTAAACGGGTAATTTGTGAATTATTAAAAATATAAAAATTTACAATAAGTCTGTGTAAATAAAGTGCTCTTCATGGTATAATTATTCATAGTAAAATTTCGTTTGAAGAGAAGTGAGTAAAAATGTCTGAAAAAAATACCGAAATATTGTTTTTTCATATCCTTTCCAAAAAAATACTTAAAAAAGCCATATTTTCAAAGTCGGAAAGCAAAGACGTTTTAAAGGAAACCGCGTCCTTTTCAAAAAAAGCCGATGGCGGTCTGATTCTCGCCGTGGAGAAATTCACAAGGGATAACAAAACCTACCGCCGCAACCTCCCTATTGATGAAGATAATCTGTCGGCAACCGCAAAAGTACTCGCCTTGATGGTACTTTCCGAATACAGGCAGGTTAACATAATAACCACATCCGGAGAAGGGGAAATCAAGCGTTCAAAATCAGGAAGCATCCATATTTCCGATAAAATCTCCAAAGATGCCAAAGAAGCCGCCGTGGAGGCGGAGGGCAAAAAATATATCCTTGACAGTCGCCGTGATATCGCTTTTCTTCACGAGCTTGGAATTACTGACAATAACGGAAGAATCCACGATAAAAAGCAGTCGAAGTTCCGTCAAATCAATCGTTTTCTCGAAATTCTCCGAGATGTAACAGGGGAGCTTCCAAATGACCGTCCCCCGGTAATTTACGACCTCTGCTGCGGCAAAAGCTATCTGACTTTCGCTGTATATTATTACTTTACCGAAATCCTCCGCCGAGATGTGGAAGTAGTCGGGGTTGACTTGAAATCGGATGTGGTGGCATACTGTACCGAGGTTGCGACAAGACTAAGTTTCAAAAATCTGTACTTCGTAAGCGGAAACATCAATGAATATCGTCCCGAAAAATCGCCGGATATGGTAATCTCTCTCCACGCCTGCGATATCGCCACCGATATCGTACTTGCAAATGCGGTAAAATGGGGAACCACCGTTATTTTGTCCACCCCCTGCTGTCATCACGAAATGTCAAAACAGCTTTCCGAGCCTGCCGCGGCGCCTATGCGTCAAGAGTTTTCCTTTATCCTTTCGCACCCAATACTAAAGCAAAAGCTCTGTGATGTTATGACCGATTCCCTCCGCGCCAAACGGCTTGAAGCCGAGGGGTACAATGTCACCGCCCTTGAGCTTATCGACCCGGATGAAACCCCAAAAAATTTAATGCTCCGCGCCATTAAAAACGGCAAAAAGTCCGCCGCTGCCTCCTCTGCGGCTTACGAAGAATATAAGAAAATATGTGCCGCACTTGGCATATATCCGTACCTTGAAAAGCTTTTGTGTGAAAATGAAAAATAAGTTAAAACTCACTCCATCCGGAGTAATTATTTCTCTGTGTGCAATCATTATCTGCCTTTACTATTTCATCTATATGATTTTATGCCTTGCAGGTCTTGATTCGCGCCTGATGTCCCTCTTCGCCTTATTTGTTATGGGATGTGTACTCCTTCCCATTCTGTTTCGAGACAAACTGAAAAAATATTTAAAACGCGCCTACAAACCGCTGAAAATCCTATTTGCGGTGCTTCTGGCGGCATATATAATCTCGGTTATCGGCTTTTGGTGCTACATCGGATTTGACTCCACAGTCACGCCCGCCGTTTATTTGAGCAGTTTTGATGAAAGCTACACCGGTGAGGATATGATTGTGATGGTGTTCGGATGCCACACCAACGGTATGATGCCCGGTGCCACCTTAGCCCTCAGGCTTGATGGAGCATACACTCTTTTGTCAAAGCTTCCCGATGCTCTGTGCGTGGTCAGCGGAGGACAAGGCTCCAACGAAACTGTCCCCGAAGCCTTGTCAATGCGTGAATATCTGATAAATCTTGGAATAGACGGTGAGCGAATAATAATGGAGTCCGAATCTCATTCAACCAGTGAAAATATTCGATTCACCAAGGCACTCATTGACGAAATGGGGCTTACCGATAAAAAAGTTGTGGGCGTTTCCACGGCTTTCCATCTGCCGCGCACATCAATGATGTCGAATCGATACGGCCTTCCAATGGAATTTTGCGCCACTCCTCACGTTTCACCTCTCCACCACTATGTCAGCATGATAAGAGAATATCTGTCCTATATAAAAATGGCAATATTCGGCTGAAATCTGATTCTAAAATAGTATGCCCTTTTTGCACCCGTCATTTGACGGGTGTTTTTTTGTCACTTACAGAAAATACTAACCAAAATTCGACTTTCCATGTCGAATAACGCCTGCGAAACCCATGGAATATTTTTCCAAAATCTATTGCTTTTTGCCAAATTTTATGATATTATATATATATTGGATGAATTACCAAATTATATAAAATCGGATGGTGAGAGAATATGAGAAAGTACAACTACAAAGTTAACGAGTCAACAATTACAGATGAGCTTGGCAATCCACATATTGTATACGGAATTTCCCTATACATAGCCGATGCCAATACCCCAAGCCGAGTCATAAATGATATCTTTCCCAACATTGAACAAGCGACCGCCCTTGCAAAAATGTGTACCGAGATTCAGCTCTCCCCCGTACATCTCGATGACGTTATTGCGGACTTATTAGCGTGGGTAAATGGGTTGTCCATTAAAAGCTAACTCTCACGGGGGTTTATAATGTCTACCAAAGACAGCCGGTGCTTTGACAATACAAAAATCCCCCTCGGCAGGTCAGAAACGAACTGCCGAGGGGG
>JAZNUF010000162.1:0-4652 GCA_045592185.1 Candidatus Flemingiibacterium sp. | reverse complement strand
TTTTCTGGTCATCCGTATCGTAAATGGAAAAGTCCCGGGAAATGCCGATGGA
The DNA here is from genome assembly GCA_045592185.1 of Candidatus Flemingiibacterium sp. Classification (GTDB taxonomy): domain Bacteria; phylum Bacillota; class Clostridia; order Oscillospirales; family CAG-272; genus Flemingiibacterium. Next base: position 4,600 of record JAZNUF010000162.1, on the reverse strand, counting down.
TTCACCGAAGCGGCGAAGAAGTCTTACGCAAATAGAATGGAATGTACCGGCCCAAATCTCCGAAGCAAGCAATTCGTCACCAAGGACAGCGGCTATGCGTTTTTTCATCTCATTTGCCGCTTTATTGGTAAAGGTGATAGAAAGAATTTGCCATGGAGCGCAGGGCTGGACCGCATGGGTTGACAGAACCTGTGCAATTTCATCTTTATCAAGATTTATAGCTTCTTCAAGCTGCTGCGCATCCTTCTCGGTGCTTCCGCTCGGGATGATTTCCGATTCATAAGCATTTCCGAATTTTATGATGTGGGCGATTCGGTTTACAAGAACCGTAGTCTTTCCGCTTCCTGCTCCTGCCAAGATAAGCAAGGGCCCGTTTACGGAATAAACAGCCTCTCTTTGTTTTTCATTTAAATCACCGTACAGCTTATCAAAAAGTGCGCGGCGTGCTTTGATAATACGGTCTGATAATTGTACATTCATGATTACTATTATTCCTTTCACAATCGGGCTTTTGACCCTATGAAAAAGCGATTTTCTTCTTAAATTCGCTGTAGACTGTACTTATATTATACTATATTTGGCGTTTTTTTTCAAGCGAGAAACCAAATTTTTATAAAATTTATCTGTGCTGTCTTGATATGTTCATTATTTTGTGATAAAATTGGCTTTAAAGATAAAGTTGCATTTTTGAAGGGAGCGAGTTTTATGAATGGATTTCCTAACACGATAGTTGAGATTTATGATGAAGAACCCATTTACAATGTTCTCTCCGTTTCTGAGTTCAAGCCCACAAATGCCGTATATCTCGGCTCTCAAAAATTAAAGAATAAGAAAGCGAGAAACAGGATTCTCTCTCATTTTCGCTCAACCGGAATAAATACAAAATGCTTTTTTTACCCCACTGATATGCACTCTATAAGTTCGATAATTGCCGAGCTTGAAAATATTTTCTCGATTTTCGGCGATATTGCAATCGATGTTACAGGCGGAAACGAAACGGCTCTGATTGCTATAGGTATGTTTGTTAGGGACAGAAATGTACCGCTTTTTGGATTTGACTACCGTAAGGGGTGTTATCGGAATATTTTCGGCTTCTCCATTATAGATGGAACGGAATCAAAAGTTGGGATTACAGTCAATTCTGTACTGACTTTACACGGCGGTGCTATGAAATCGCACGGTCATGTTTCTCTCGATGGTCTTACCAAAGAGGCGGAAGAGGACATTTTTAATGTTTGGGATATATACGCCGCACATCACCGTGAATGGAACCGCACCGTTTCATATCTACAGCATATATCCAAAAATCTTTACGATAATGAGCTTCGTATCAATAATTCAAAAGGAATAATTTTAGGTGAAAAAAGCATTGCGAGCGCCAACAGAAGTATCATGGATAAGCTCTATGACCGTGGAATTATCGTAAATTATAAAAACAATCCCAAAAATATCAGCTTTAAATACAAAAATCAGCTTATGAAAAGCTGTCTTACAGATATCGGAATTTGCCTTGAGCTTTATGTTTATGCTTCAGCGATAAAAAGCTCTCTTTTTGATGATGTTCAAATATCCGTTGTCATTGACTGGGATGGGAAACTTGACGATAAAATCAACACCATTAACGAAATTGATGTTATAATTACCCATGGCGTTGTACCGTTATTTGTTTCCTGCAAATCGGGAATACCGACCGTAATTGCACTAAACGAGATAAAAATGTTGGCAAAAAGGTTCGGAGGAGCTTTGGCAAAGCCGGTGCTTGTAACCATGTCTGATGTCTGCGAGAAGGACAAATATTTATGCAGACGCGCCGAGGATATGAATGTAACAATTATCGGCCGCGATGATTTGTTAAGCGGAAATCTCATAAATCGGCTCACATCTGTTATAAAGAATTAATTCTCACAAAAAGCGGCTTTTTGCATATCCTTTTTAATGAGGGTTTAACCCTCGGAATATGGAGGATATATATGCAGAAATATTTTGCCGCTGCAAATACCGCGAAGGGCTTTGTCAGTTGGTTTGATGATATATTTTCCCCTACTGCCGTTGACTACACCTACATAATTAAAGGTGGCAGCGGAACGGGAAAAAGTACGCTAATGAAAACCGCCGCAGCGGTGGCTGCCGGACAGGGCGGGGAAGTTGAGTACTTCCACTGCTCCTCAGATCCCTCATCCCTTGACGGCGTTATAATAACCCTTAGGGACGGTAAGAAAATTTCCATGCTTGACGGAACTGCCCCGCATACTTACGACCCGAAATATCCGGGGGTCTGTGACGAAATTATCAATCTCGGGGGATATTGGGATAAGAGGATTTTAGAAAAATCTCATGACAAAGTTATATCTCTTTCAAAAAAGAAATCTAAACTTTTTTCCGAAGCCTATGAGGATTTTTCCGCCGCGGGTGTTTTGACGGAAAGCTTGATTGCGAAAACAGCTCTCATGACCGATACCGAAAAGCTTGACGGCGCTTCCATGCGGCTTCTCACCAAGCGTATGTTTGAGCTTAAATACAAGCCTCGTGAGAACAGAAAAAAGCGCATACGTGGTTTGTCTGCTCTTTCAACAGAGGGGAAAAGTTCTTTTGACAGCTTCCTCGATGTGGATAAAGTATACGTTATTGCGGATACTCTCTTTAGTGCCCCTCTTGCCTTTGATTCTATCATGCGTGCGGCGGATTCCTTAGGTCTTTCCTATGATCGTGCTCCCATGGCTCTGTTGCCTCGTTACAGCGAGGGAATCAGATTCAGAGAATTGTCAATGGCAATTATAAGCGATTCTCATGGACGTGATCTACCACCGATCAATATGGGACGATTTGTTGACAAGTCCTCGCTTTCCAGGGACGACCGCCGACATTTACGCGAAGTTTCAAAGGGAATACACGCTATTGTTTCTTCCGGTCTCACCAAGCTTTCTCTTGTGAAATTAGTTCACGGGGAGCTTGAAAAAATCTATGGGTCAGCCATGAATTTTGAAAAGCTTTCACGGGATTCGAAAAAAATAATATCCGAGATTACGGCTTGATTCTGATATCTTTTTTTTAGCGGCGTGAATACGCCGCTTTATTCATTTTCTAAAAAGGCAAAATTACTAATTATTTTAATTGACTATGCTAAAAAATCTACTTGACAAAAACGCTTAAATCGGGTATAATATTTCTAACGAATATTACTATGTTTTTTGAAGAAAGGAAGCCGCTGCTCTTTAGCGGCACGGTTAAAACTATGGTTAACTGCAACCCCTCAGAGAAGTTCCTTAAGGAAGGGCTCACTTTTGACGATGTACTGCTGATTCCGGCTAAAAGCGATATCACTCCTAATATGGTTTCTCTTGAAACCCAGCTTACAAAGTCTATAAAGCTAAATATTCCCATGATGAGTGCGGCTATGGATACAGTTACCGAATCTCGCCTTGCCATTGCTATGGCACGTGAGGGCGGTGCAGGCGTTATCCACAAGAATATGTCTATTGAACGCCAGATGGACGAAGTAGAGCGCGTTAAACGCTCTGAGAACGGCGTAATTGTAAATCCTTTCTTCCTCTCGCCGGACAACTATGTTTATGAAGCGGACGAGCTTATGGGTAAATACAAGATTTCCGGTGTGCCGATTTGTGATGAAGAACGCCGTCTTGTAGGCATCATCACTAACCGCGATATGCGTTTCCTCGACAATCACCAAATGAAAATCAAAGAGGTTATGACAAAGGAGAATCTAATAACCGCACCGGTGGGAACAACTCTTGCCGAAGCTCAGGAAATTCTCCGCGCCAACAAAATCGAAAAACTGCCGATCGTTGACGATAAATTCATGCTTCGTGGGCTCATTACCATCAAGGATATCGAGAAGGCTTCTAAGTATCCTCATTCCACAAAAGATAAAAACGGACGACTTCTTTGCGGCGCGGCTATCGGTGTTACTGCTGATGTTCTCGACCGCGCAGGCGCTTTGCTTAGTGTAGGGGCTGACTTCTTGGTACTTGATTCAGCTCACGGCCATTCAAAGAACATAATTGCTTGTGTTGACAAAATCAAATCCGCTTTCCCGAACGCACAGATTATTGCAGGTAATATTGCTACTGCTGCCGCTGCACGCGACCTTGTTAAAGCCGGTGCTGACGCGGTTAAGGTAGGTATAGGTCCCGGTTCTATCTGTACCACCCGAGTGGTTGCCGGTATCGGTGTGCCTCAGATTACGGCTATTTACGATGCGGCTTGTGCGGCTGCTGAGGAGGGAATCCCGGTTATCGCCGATGGCGGTATCAAATATTCCGGCGACCTTGTTAAAGCTATTGCCGCAGGCGCCTCTGTTGTCATGATTGGTTCGTTGTTTGCAGGCTGTGAGGAATCCCCCGGAACCACAGAAATCTATCAGGGCCGTCAGTTCAAAGTCTACCGCGGTATGGGTTCTCTTGCGGCAATGGAGTGCGGTTCCAAAGACCGTTATTTCCAAGAAAATGCTCGTAAGCTGGTTCCCGAAGGCGTTGAGGGACGTGTACCTTACAAGGGCCCTCTCTCCGACACTGTATTCCAGCTCATCGGCGGTATTCGCTCCGGTATGGGATATTGCGGATGCCCCACCATTGCAGAGCTT
>JAZNUF010000161.1:0-4980 GCA_045592185.1 Candidatus Flemingiibacterium sp. | reverse complement strand
GCTGATATAGCCGCCATAAGCTCCATTCGATTGTTGGTAGTCATAGCTTCGCCGCCGCAAAGCTCTTTTTCATGTCCGCCGTAGACGATTACCGCACCCCAGCCGCCGGGACCGGGATTGCATTTGCAAGCGCCATCGGTGTAAATATCAACGTTTTTCATAAGAAGCGTCCCCCTTTAGCACAGCAGGCATAGGGAGTATTTCCCTTTTTGCCTAAGGACAATCATTTTTTTAAGACAATCGGTCGGAGATGCCGTCATTGACATCTCCGACACACACTGTATTATTGTATATTTCCTGCCGGAATTTCCGCATCTGCTTCTGCGGTAGTATTACCCTTATCACGGATATATATCATTTGCTTTTTATATTTAATGAGAATTACACCGAATATAATGGAAGCCGCGGCGTATGCCATGCCGCCTATATCAAAAATAATAAGTGATGAAAGTGCGCTCACGCATCCGCTGAAGAAACACATAAAGGTGATGAATCTTGAAACATCTGCCCTTGGCACATCCGTTTCTATAGTATGACGGATAGTTTTTATAGTCCTAAGCAGTTTAACGTAATATATAATGTTGAAAACAAGCACTCCCGCAAGAATTACAAACAGAACCCCGAAAATAATGCCTATCACAGTTCCCCATACAGTTACGGTTGAACCGTACGCATAGTAATCGCCGGTATTTGCCCCCCCTGCTCCGGCAATCATGAGTGCAAGTGCAACAAGAATGGAAAGTCCCAAACCAACAATAACACATACCATATTGATTACGGAAGCGACCTTACACAGCGTAAGACCTGCGGCGGAAGGACAAAGGTTATCCTTTTTCACAGCAGTTCCAAAAAGAATCCACACGCCGATGAGTATGAGTATATTGGGGACATTGCCAAAAACCGCTCCAACAAGAACGGCCGAGCCCAGCTCTGAACCGATTTCGCTGAGCATTGCTTCCGTTTCGTAGTCTAATGCATCAAGCTCATACAAAGCTTCAGCAAGTACGTCAAAGGGGATTTACAAAGTTTGCCGCTGTACCAAAAGTGGCAAGAAGACCAAATGAAAGAAGAATCGCCACCGTAAGGAAAAGACCGCTCTTTGCCATTTTCTTGATTTCACCGCGAGCTGTGACCGCGGGCACATCCTCGACCTTTACAGGTGCCGGAGATTGGGGCTGTCCAGGGCTATCCCGACCAGAAACCGCGCTTCCGCACTCGGTACAGAATTTTGCCGAATCTTCAATTTGTGCGCCGCAATTTTGACAGAACATAATAACACCTTCCTTATTATAGTAATTTAAAATTGAGTCGATTATTTAAAGTACCGAACTCCCGATTCAAAGAGCTTTTGGTCCTTATCGCCCTCGATATTGACAGCCACATTGCTTCCGATACGCTCACTGTGTCCCATCTTGCCGAGGATTCGTCCATCGGGGCTGATGATTCCCTCAATAGCAAAAGCTGAGCCGTTGGGGTTGTAACGGATATCCATAGTGGGATTGCCGTCCATGTCAACGTATTGGGTTGCAATCTGTCCGTTTGCCGCAAGAGCACGGATAGTTTCTTCACTTGCGAAGAAGCGTCCCTCGCCGTGAGATATCGGAATCGAATGAATGTCACCCACTTCAACGCCCGCAAGCCAGGGGGATTTGTTCGTTGCAATTCTGGTGCGCACCATCATAGACTGGTGTCTGCCGATGGAGTTGAATGTGAGAGTGGGAGAGTCGGGAAGCATTTCGTCCATGATTTTGCCGTAGGGGAGAAGTCCCGATTTTACAAGTGCTTGGAATCCGTTGCAGATTCCAAGAGCAAGACCGTCACGCTCCTCAAGGAGCCGTGTGATTGCCGCCTTAACCTTGGGGTTCCGAAGCACTGCGGTAATAAATTTACCTGAGCCGTCAGGCTCATCTCCGCCGGAGAATCCGCCGGGTATCATGAAAATCTGTGCCTTGTCGATGAGAGCCACAAATTCTTCAACGGCTTCTTCAAGCATCTTTGCATTTAAGTTGCGGAGGACGAAAATATCCGAATGTGCGCCAGCCATATTGAAACGGCGCATGGTGTCGTATTCACAGTTCGTACCGGGGAATACGGGGATTATAACGCGAGGCTTTGCGAAGCTGTCCGCATGATGTGCCTTGGCAGGGACTTTGCAGGTAAAGGCTTCAACGGTTTCCGGCTTGATTTCTGCAACCTTTGTGGGGAACACCTTTTCAAGAGTTGCCTCCCAAGCATCGGAAAGCTCCACGATATCCATAACAGTTTTTCCGATGCTGATTTTCCCGTCATCGGAAGTATAACCGAGAAGCTCGCCCTCAAGAGTTTTGTCGGTTTCAACGATAAATGCGCCATAGTTGAGTCTAAACAGCTTTTCTTCCGAAATGCCCTCGGATTTAAAGCCGATTCTGTTACCGAAGCTCATTTTCATGATACCCTCGGAAACACCGCCGGCGTCAACGGCATATATAGCCTTGGCAGCACCGCTTGCCGCAAGCTCATGAATCTTGGAGAGAAGCTCTTTCAGGCTCTCAAAGTCGGGAAGCATATCGGAATTATATTTAGGAGCGAAATAGTAAACCTTATCTCCTGCAGACTTAAATTCGGGAGTAACAATTCCCTTGGCATCCATGGGAGCGATGGCAAAGGACACAAGGGTCGGAGGAACGTCAATATTCTCAAAGGAGCCCGACATGGAATCCTTACCGCCGATTGCCGCTATGCCAAGTTCAAGCTGTGCCTTAAGAGAGCCGAGGAGTGCCGCCATGGGTTTTCCCCAACGCTCGGGCTTATTGTTTGTTCTTTCAAAATATTCTTGGAACGTGAGGTAAATATCCTTATAATCAACGCCTGCCGCCGCCAGCTTCGCCACCGATTCGATGACCGCGTAAGCCGCGCCGTGGTAAGGGCTCTTTTCGGAAAGATATGGGTCAAAGCCGTAAGCCATAACTGAGGTTGTATCCGTCTGTCCCTCGAGAACGGGAAGCTTTGCCGCCATATACTGAGGCTCGGTGAGCTGATATTTTCCGCCGTAAGGCATTACGACCGTGCCTGCACCGATAGAGCTGTCAAACTTCTCCACAAGACCGCGCTTTGAGCAGATGTTGAGATCGGAAATGAGTGTCTTCATAGCCGATGCAAGGTCGGCGGTATCAAGAGTTGCAGAGTAGCCGTCAAGCAGTCCCTTCTCGTCAACCTTGGCAATTTCAATGGTTGTATGCTTCTCTGCACCGTTGGAGTTAAGAAATTCGCGGGAAAGGTCTATAATGAAGTTGTCATTCCACTTCATTCTCAGTCTTGCTTCTTCGGTTACTGATGCCACAACGGTTGATTCAAGATTTTCACGGGAGGCAAACTCACAGAATTTCTCCACATCCTCGGCGGCAACAACCACCGCCATTCTCTCCTGAGATTCAGAAATGGCAAGCTCTGTGCCGTCAAGTCCCTCGTACTTCTTCGGAACCTTGGAAAGGTCGATTATAAGTCCGTCCGCAAGCTCTCCGATAGCAACGGAAACGCCGCCTGCGCCGAAGTCGTTACAACGCTTAACAAGCCTTGTCACCTCGCCGTTTCTGAAAAGACGTTGGATTTTTCTTTCTTCCGGGGGATTACCGTTTTGCACCTCTGCACCGCAGCTGGTAAGCGATTCGGTTGTATGAGCTTTAGAAGAGCCCGTAGCACCGCCGCAGCCGTCTCTGCCCGTACGTCCGCCGAGAAGCACAATAATATCGCCGGGCGCAGGTCTCTCGCGAACCACGTTCTTTTCGGGAGCCGCGCCTACTACTGCGCCGATTTCAAGATGCTTTGCCACGTAATTTGGGTGATAAAGTTCGTACACCGCGCCGGTGGCAAGGCCAATTTGGTTTCCGTAAGAGGAGTAACCGGAGGATGCGCCATGGGTAATCTTCGACTGGGGGAGCTTACCGGGAATAGTATCCGCAACGGCAACGCGCGGGTCGGCACAGCCGGTCACACGCATGGCTTGGTATACATAAGCACGTCCCGAAAGGGGGTCTCGGATTGCACCGCCAAGGCAGGTTGCCGCACCGCCGAAAGGCTCGATTTCGGTAGGGTGGTTATGGGTTTCGTTTTTAAACATAAGGAGCCAATCCTGCTCCTCACCGTCAACGGTGACTTTTATTTTTATGGAGCAAGCGTTGATTTCCTCAGATTCGTCCATATTCTGAAGCACGCCCGCCTTCTTAAGATACTTAGCCGCAACGGTCGCCATATCCATGAGAGTGATGTTCTTCTTGCGCTCGCCATAGACGAACTTGCGCTTTTCGATATAATCCTCGTAGGTTTCCTTTATATATTCATTGCCGATTTTAACCTCGTCAATAGCAGTAAGGAAGGTGGTGTGACGGCAATGGTCTGACCAATAGGAGTCAATAAGGCGGATTTCCGATATGGTGGGGTTACGCTTTTCTTCATCTCTGAAGTAACTCTGGCAGAACTTCACATCATCGAAATCCATAGCAAGGGCGTATTTCTTAAGAAAATCGTGGAGAGCTGCCTCATCCATGGAAACAAATCCGTCAATGGTTTCAACGGTGGTGGGAATATCAAATTTTTCCGCAAGAGTTGCGGGCTTAGTAAGAGCCGCCTCGCGGCTTTCCACAGGGTTGATTACATATTTTTTAATTTTATCGAATTCCGCATCGGTAATATTACCGGAGAGGACATACACCCGTGCAGTACGAACCGTAGGACGGTCCTCATAGGTTATAAGCTGTACGCACTGGGCGCAGGAATCGGCACGCTGGTCAAACTGACCGGGCAAATATTCCACGGCAAAAATCCGCTGACCTTTTTCCGCGGTTACCTCATCGAACACAATGTCGCTCTGAGGCTCTGAAAAAATCGTATTCTTTGCCTTATTGAAGATTTCCTCTGAAATACCTTCAATATCGTAGCGGTTAAGTAAGCGAAGTCCCGTAAGAGAAGTAATCATCAAGTTCTCTCGAATGTCCGCAAAAAGGG
>JAZNUF010000160.1:0-10295 GCA_045592185.1 Candidatus Flemingiibacterium sp. | reverse complement strand
TCTTCAAAATCCGAAGAAACTTTAGTCAAGGACTTCATGGGTGAAAACCGCCCCATGGTGCGCGTCATCTGCGACCTTGAAACCCATATTTCAAACAGCTCTCCGGAGAATTATTCCGAGGAAAGGGAGCTTCTTGACTATACTCTCGGCGACCTTGCCATCGAGGGAACGCTTGCCGTTTGCAGACGGGAGCTTGCCCTGGGACGGGATGTACTCGTGGCATGGCTGAGCAAGGATATGATGTCCTCCGTGCTTATACGGGGCGAAAATGAAATTAACGAGTATTTACAGCCCCTTTTCAGGGCTAAGCTCTCCCCCGTTCAAAACCACCCGAAGCGAATCTGCCATCAGCTCGGTTTGGCGGAGGCGCCCACCGTTTTTGTCTGTTCGTACATTGACAGCGGTGCGGCTAAGGAATATGCCGCCCTCGCAAAAGGCGGTGAAGAGCTTGTATTTTGCTCCGATGAAAAAAGCAAAAACAACAGTACCGCCGTTCTAAATTCCCTTTCACAGGTGGGAATCGGCATAACGGAACTTATTATTTCTTAAGAAAATCTTTTAAGGAGGGATATCTTGGCAAAAAATAAAAATCTGCCCGAAGAACTTATTTTGCCCGAGCATCAAAGCTATCCCTCTCCGACTTTTGTGCGGCTGACGGGACTTGCCCTTCGCTTGACACTTATATTTTTAGCCGTTTTTTCCGTGACCTTCATGGCTGCCGATGCCTTTCTTATCCCCGTTTCCCCGATTTTTGCCTTGATTGTCAGCCTTGCGGCAACCGCAATGGGCGTTTTCATGTCTTTATCTGACAAAATCCTTATAGGCATGGGCGGAGGCTTTATTTTTTTGGCAGCGGGGTTTGTGCTAACTTTTAGGGATTTTGCTTTGAATTCCTTTTATGCCACTGCCAACGCCTGGCAGGGTCGGCTTTTTGACTGCGGCCATTCCTCTGTGGAAACACTTTATGATTTAACTGAATTTTTAGAAAAATCCGCCCTTTCCGAGGATACGCTCCTTACCCTTTTCCTTACCGTCCTCATTACGGCAGTCGGAATAATCCTCACCCTTTTCACCTGCAAGCGTGTATATATGTTGCCTACGGCTTTGATTATCGCCGTACCTACGGCTGTTTTTCTGTACTTCGGACTGTGCGAGAGCAGCCTTGTCATCGCTCTTATAATCTCATCCGCTTGCGGTCTTATTACCCTGTCCTGCTATGACAGCTTGTACGTAAGCAAAAAAAATATAAGCAGCGTTATAGGTTCATTGGCGAAGGGCTCGCCATCTGCCCGTGAGCTTAATTACACCGCAAAAATCAACGGTTATTTCGGCGGCTATGCGGGCTTTGCCGCTTCATTGTTAGCATTTTTAATGCTGCTTTTCCCCATGGCACAAAACAAGGAAATGGCTGATATTCCACAAATCTCACAGCCTGCAATGAAAGCCCATGGTGTAATTTCTTCCTGCCTCGGCGGAAAGGTCGGCGGATTGTCGGGACTTTTCTTTTCGGGAAGCATACCGGATGAAGACCGCTCCACAAAAGCTCAAAATATAACCTACACGGGCACGCCCGTTTTGGAGGTCTACTCCACCTTGAACGTCCCCGTTTATCTGCGTCAATGGACGGGGGTAGATTACTTCGATGACGGCTGGCATACCGTATCTGCCGATAGAATTTCGGAATATCGGAAGAAATTCGGCGGCGGCTTCAGCCCTGAATTTTTGAGCTCCGAGCTTTTGCGCATAATCGACTCATCCTTAATATTGTTACCCGAAGATGAAGCTTTTGTCAAGCACACCTCCCTCGGATATATTACCGCGCCCGTTTACATAAACAAGCTCGCCCCCACCTCTGCTCTCGTTTTGACTCCATCCCATGCGGACCAGAAAACCGGATTTATCAAGTATGGAGGCCGCGATTCGGATTTTTCACCGTACTCAAATTATTATGACGGAATTTTCAGCGGTACCGCCTATATGTTCACGGACAAATACGGTATGATTTCCCAAATCCCTTACCGGGAGGACGAAGCTTTCGCCGAGAATATCGCCACTTTTCTTAGCTATTTTGCTGAGCAGGCACGGCTTGTATCAAAGGCGCGGGAAATGCTTGCCTCGGGCTGTACGGAAAAAGAGCTTGAGGTGGCGTATAACGCCTATGTCTTCGCTGAATACGAGCCATTCGCGGACGGATACGCCCTGCCCTCAGGCGAAGCCTCCCTCTCTTACCGATACATATTCAATATGACCGAGGACGAGCGCATATGGGTAAACGCAGTCCTGGACAATCTCGCCCTTTATCGCACTTATGTGCACGAGAATTATCTGTCCCTCTGCGAAAACGGGGAGAGCTTTACCGAGCTTTCACGGAAGATTATTATGGCCGAGCTTATCGCCTCCGCCCCTTTTGCATCCCCTTTTGCATCGGTGTCATCTCAGATTGCGGTATCGCCGGAGATATCCTCCTCAGCGGTTACAATTCACAAGAATGTTTTGTCCGTCATTGAATACTTACGGACAAATATGACCTACACCCTCAGTCCCAAAGCCCCCTCCGAGGACAGGGAATATGTAAACGGCGCGGAAACCTTCCTTTTTGACACAAAAGAGGGCTACTGTGCTCAGTATGCCTCGGCGGCGGTTATGCTTCTTCGCGCCCTCGGAATCCCTGCGCGGTATGCGGAGGGGTATGTGGTGAGCGATTTTACCTCCACCATCGGCGAATCCCCTGCTTCCTATAAAGCAATCGTTCGAGACCGTAACGGTCACGCATGGGTTGAGGTTTACTACGATTTTTACGGATGGGTACAATATGAAGTGACCTTCTCCGAGTCAGATGAGCCCACGACAGACGTGACCGATTCCCCCCTCCCCTCCGACAGCGAAGAAACCCACGAAACCACCGACAGCACCCGGGACTCCGTTCATACCACCACCCATGAGGGTACTGATTCCACCGTCCCCGATACGGGCGCCGATGATTCTTCCGCTGAGGGACGTCCCAATAACGTAGGTGTGGTGGTTACTCTATGCCTTTGCGCCGCGGCCATTGCCGTTGCGGTAATTTTGATACGGTATCGCATTTTGGCGGCTGATAAAAAATTTGCGGCTATACATGAGGCTCCCCCCGAGGATGACACCCATGAGCTGACACTCCGCGGAAAAGCCGTTGGTGACGGAATTATGGCTCTCCTCAAATGCAGAGGCTTTTCCCCTATGATGGGAGAACGGTGGCAAAGCTTCTCCCTGCGAGTTGAAGAAAGCTTCAAGGGGTCTTGGGCCGCCCTTGACATAATACGAAAATGCGAATTTTCCACGGGTATCTCCCCGCGGGAGCTGAAGGTTCTCATTTCTTATTTCGACAAGCTCTATTCGGATACCGTTCATAAGAAAGGTAAGCTTTGGGCTGTTAAATTTAAATATTTCATTTTCTCTTGATAAAAAGCGGAATATGTGTTATAATGACTACCGGTTAAACTATCAGAAAGGCGGAATTGCAGTTTAAATGGATAATCGATTTGCAAATTCCCTCAGCCCTCAGGCTTTGGCCTATTTGGGGGACGCGGCTCTTGAGGTGCTTGTACGCCGTTATCTTGTGGGGCTTTCCATCGGAAACGGCGGAACTCTCAGTAAGCTTGCTCTCGATTTTGTCCGTGCCACGGCTCAGAGCGCAGGCATGGAAAAGATTCTCCCCCTGCTTTCGGAGGAGGAGGAATATATATTCAAACGGGGCAGAAACGCTCACGGAATTTCCATTCCGAAAAGTGCTTCCGCCATCGAATACCGCCGCGCTACGGGCATGGAAGCCCTTTTCGGCTATCTCTACCTCTGCGGCAGACATGAACGGGCTGAGGAGCTTTTCAGAGAAGCCTACAGCGACATAATCGCCCGAATTCAAACAAAGGAGAATGTTAAATGATTCGTGTAATGTCCATCTTCGGCACACGCCCCGAGGCTATAAAAATGTGCCCTCTTGTCAAAGCCCTTGAAAATGATTCTCGGTGTGAAAGTATCGTATGCGTCACAGCGCAGCATCGGGAAATGCTTGATTCCGCCCTGGAATTCTTCGGCGTTGTGCCCGATTATGACCTTAATATAATGAAGCCGGGGCAATCTCTCACCGCCGTCACCGCCAACGTAATTACGGGCCTTGAATCGGTGCTTCGGGAGGCAAAACCCGACATCGTCCTGGTTCACGGCGACACCACCACCAGTTTTGCCGCCGCCCTCGCCGCTTTTTATGCCATGATTCCCGTGGGACACGTGGAGGCAGGACTGCGTACCTACGACCGCTATTCCCCCTACCCGGAAGAAATAAACCGCAATCTCACAACAAAGCTTGCAACTCTGCACTTTGCTCCCACTGAGCTTAACCGTTCACAGCTTAATCGCGAGGGCGTTTCGGAGAACGTGTTCGTAACGGGCAATACCGCCCTTGATGCTTTTAAATATACGGTACGGGACGACTACGTCTTTGGGGATGAAAAGCTCCGTACTCTCGACTTTGAGAGCGAAAAGGTAATCACCGTCACCGCCCACCGCCGTGAAAATCAGCAGGGCGGAATCGAAAATATCTGCCGCGCCATTTTGGAGCTCAGTCACAGACATCCCGAGCTTCGGTTTGTTTATCCCGTCCATCTCAGTCCTGCGGTGAGAAATACGGTGTTCCCCATACTTGAAAATCATCCGCGCGTAACTCTTATTGACCCCGTTGACGTGGCGGATATGCACAACCTTTTGTCGAAATCTCATTTCATCATGACCGACTCCGGCGGAATCCAGGAGGAAGCCCCCTCTTTCCATAAACCCGTATTGGTGCTTCGTACCGAAACGGAGCGTCCCGAGGCTGCCGAGGCAGGCACCGTTAAGGTAATCGGCACGGATAAAGAAAGAATAATCGCTGAGGCGGAGCTTCTCCTTTGCAGCCAAGAGGAATACGACCACATGGCATCGGCGAAAAATCCTTACGGTGACGGAAAAGCCTCGGAATATATAATAGATGCAATCGCCGGCTATTTCGGTGACAAGTAAATTTTTGACACTTTGCCTAATTTTTTAAGCTTGTTTTGGGCAATATTACCATTGACAATCTTTTGATATGGTGATATAATAAACTAAAGTTTTAAAAAAGGATTATTTGATATGCTTACTCGTAATTTTGCAGCTGCATATTATTACTATTACTTTTATTTTTCGAAAAAAGGTAATAGTGATTTTTGCTGCGAAAAACAGAGTGGGATATAAGCTGAATTTAATTCGGAAATAAATCGGCTCCGTAGTGAAAAATCACTGCGGAGTTTTTATTTTATAAAAATTTTATTTAAGGAGATAGAAAAATGGTAGTTGTAGTTAAAGCAAATGCGAACGAGGAAAGAGTTTCAAGACTTATTGACTTTTTGGAAACCCAGGGCGTTGGCGTACACGTCAGCCGCGGACATTTTCAAACGGTACTCGGCCTTGTAGGGGACACAAGCAAAATAGATATTGACACCATATCGGGCCTTGACATCGTTGAGGTGGTTAAACGAATCAGCGAGCCCTACAAAAACGCCAACCGCAAATTCCACCCCGAAGATTCGGTTGTCACGGTAAAAAGCCCTAACGGTGACGTGAAAATCGGCGAGGGCTTTACCTTCATCGCCGGCCCCTGCTCTATCGAAAGCGAGGAGCAGATAATCGAGGTGGCAAAGGATGTAAAAGCGTCAGGCGCAACCCTGCTTCGCGGCGGTGCCTTCAAGCCCCGCACCTCTCCTTATGCCTTTCAGGGACTCCGCAGTGAGGGGATAAATTTGCTTCTGGAGGCAAAAAAGGCAACGGGACTTCCCATCGTCACAGAGATAATGGATGCCTCGCATCTTGACCTTTTCGCCGATGTGGACGTAATTCAGGTAGGGGCAAGAAATATGCAGAATTTTGAGCTTTTAAAGGAGCTTGGTCATACGAAAAAGCCGAAACTTTTAAAGCGCGGTCTTGCAAACACCATCGAAGAGCTTTTGATGAGCGCCGAGTACATCATGGCAGGCGGAAACGAGAATGTTATTCTCTGCGAGCGCGGTATCCGCACCTTTGAAACCTGCACCAGAAACACCCTTGACATCTCGGCGGTGCCGGTACTTCACGAGCTTTCCCATCTCCCCGTAATTGTAGACCCCAGCCATGCCTGCGGTCAGGCGAAATTGGTGCTTCCCATGGCTATGGCTGCGGCGGCTTGCGGTGCCAATGGCGTAATGATTGAGGTGCACAACAATCCGGCAAAGGCTCTCTGTGACGGCCCTCAGTCCTTGACTCCCGATGAGTTTGAGTCTGCCGTGAAGCGCGTGCTCAAGGTTGCCGAAGCGGCTCGGGTATAGATTTTTATAATCTTAGGGCAGGAGTATTTTCTAAATCCCTTGCATTATCCTTTTCTATGTGTTAAAATTAATGTAGAATAAACTTCGCGGGGGGACAAATAATTATGCTATCAATCGTATACACTGCAGGACTTGCCGGAATTGACGGGTATCTTGTAAGCGTTGAATGTAACGCCCAGGACAAATTACCCCAATTTGAAATCGTAGGTATGCCGGGAATTGCCGTAAAAGAATCAAAGGAAAGAATAATTTCCGCCATCGAAAACAGCGGCTTTGCTTTTCCCGAAAGCGCCATCACGGTGAATCTTGCCCCTGCCGACCGAAAAAAAGAAGGATCTTCCTACGACCTTGCCATGGCCATCGGTATCATGCAGTCAAACGGACTTTTGCCCCCTTCGCTGAATTTATCAAATTGCTGTTTCATCGGGGAGCTGTCCCTGCAGGGTACAATCCGCGAGGGAAAGGGTATTCTCTGCATGACTCTTGCGGCAAAGGAGGCAGGGCTTACGGAAATTTTCGTCCCCCTGTCAAACGCCAAGGAAGCGGCGGTTGTGGAGGGCGTCAACGTATACGGCGTTGCCGACCTTGTGAGTCTATGCCGTCATCTTTGCGGCGGCGAAAAGATAGAGCCTTGCCGCTTCGACTGGGCAACCTTCATCCCCGAGGCATCTGAGTCCGCCATAGATTTTTCGGATGTCAAAGGTCAGGAAAAGGTCAAGCGCGCCATCGAAATTGCCGCGGCAGGAGGACACAACATCATAATGATCGGCCCTCCCGGTACGGGAAAAAGTATGCTTGCCAAACGGATTCCTACCATTCTGCCCGAAATCAGCTTCGGGGAAGCTATCGAAACCTCGAAAATTCATTCCATCGTAGGCAAGCTGACGGACGGCGTATCTATCGTGGCAAAACGCCCTTTTCGCTCACCTCACCATACCATGTCCGCCCCAAGTCTGGTTGGCGGCGGCTCAAATCCGCAGCCGGGAGAGATTTCTCTGGCTCACAACGGCGTGCTTTTTCTCGATGAACTGCCCGAATTTAACAAGGCGGTGACCGAATCTCTCCGCCAGCCCTTAGAGGACGGAAAGGTCACCATCACGCGCACAAGCGGCAAGGTTACATACCCCTGCTCCTTTATGCTTGTGGCGGCGATGAATCCTTGCAAATGCGGATATTTCGGTCATAACTCCCGAAAATGCCATTGCAAAAGGGAGGATATAAAAAAATATATGTCAAAAATCAGCGGTCCGCTGCTCGACAGAATTGACATTCAAGTGGAGGTTTCCTCCCTCGGCTACGATGAGCTGTCTGAGCCGAGAGGCGGCGAATCCTCCGCCGAAATAAGGAAACGGGTTGACTCCGCCCGGAAATTCGCCGTTAACCGCTGCCGTGAGGCGGTAAAGGATAATCCGAAAATCCCCATGATTTACAAAAACGCGGATATGTCCACCCCTCATCTGACTGCTTTCTGCAGTCTTGACGAGGATGCCTCGGCGCTCCTTAAGACCGCATACGAAAAGATGGGCTTGTCTGCCCGTGGGTATGACCGCCTGCTGCGAGTGGCAAGAACCATCGCCGATTTGGCAGGAGCAGAGCGCATCGGAAAGCTCCATGTTGCGGAAGCGATTCAGCTCAGAAGCCTTGACAGAAAATATTTTTCCTAAGGTGGAGAAAATCAAAATCTGTTGAAAACCTGGCACTTTTCAACAACCGTTTTGTGAAAAATCCCAAAATTAACAAAAAGCTGCAAAACTCAGTAAAAATGGTTGATAACTGTGGAAAACCATGTGGAAAGTGTTTGAAATGCCCGTAAAAAGCCATAAAGTTGTACACATTTTCCACATTTTACACTGTGGAAAAGCCTGGAAATGACCTTTTATAGACTGTTGAAAACCGCCTCAAATGTACGAAATCCAGCAGTTTTCAACAATCTGTCTGTCCCTCACCAACGGCCTAAAAAAGCTACCGTACACACATCCCCGTATACATATTAATCCACCAAGGAGAACGATTATGAAAAACCAAAAAACTGTCCCTCTGCGTATTTCGGAGGAACTGCTCGAAAAGCTCTATTACGTTGCAAACAGCGAGGGTAAAACCCTCAATAATCAGTTTCTTTTAATGGCGCGCAACAGCGTTGCTTATTTTGAGAAAACCAAAGGCAGAATTGATAAAGCTAAAATAGATTCCGTCCGCGAGGCCATGGAAAAGGAGCTCTCTGAGGAGCCGTAACCCCCAATATATAGGGAACGCCAAAAAAGATTATTAAATTATTCATAACTTTTATCACTTTTAACCTTTACAATTCACAAAAAAAGAGGTATAATATAATTGTAGCGTTCTGCGCTTTTCTGTAGTTGCGCCCTTTTTTCGGGACGGACAGGCCCTGAACGCAAATTTATGTAAAATTTTTTATTTATATAGGAGGAATTCCAAACATGGCAAGAAAAAAGATATCCATGGACGGTAACACAGCCGCGGCTCACGTCAGCTATGCGTTTACTGAGGTTGCCGCCATATATCCCATCACTCCGTCCTCTGTTATGGCGGAGCTTACCGACTCTTGGTCTGCCACAGGTCTTAAGAACATCTTCGGTGACGAAGTAAAGGTAATGGAGATGCAGTCAGAGGCAGGCGCGGCAGGTACCGTTCACGGTTCTCTCGCTGCCGGTGCTCTCACCACCACTTACACCGCATCTCAGGGTCTTCTTTTGATGATCCCCAATATGTACAAAATCGCGGGCGAGCTTCTTCCCTGCGTTATCCACTGCTCCGCACGCTGCGTAGCTTCTCACGCTCTTAACATTTTCGGTGACCACTCGGACGTATATGCTTGCCGTCAGACCGGCTTCGCTATGCTTGCTGAGTCCAACCCTCAGGAGGTTATGGACCTTGGCGCCGTTGCTCACCTTTCCACAATTAAGGGACGCGTTCCTTTCCTCAACTTCTTCGATGGCTTCCGCACCTCTCACGAGATTCAGAAAATCGAAGTTTGGGACTATGATGTACTCAAGGGCATGGTTGACGCCGATGCAATCGCTGAGTTCCGCGCTCGTTCTCTTAACCCTGAGCATCCCGTTCTCCGCGGCTCCGCTGAAAACGGCGACATCTTCTTCCAGCACCGTGAGGCTTGCAACAGATACTATGATGCACTTCCCGCTATTGTTGAAGAATACATGGACAAGGTCAACGCTGAAATCGGTACCGATTATAAGCTCTTCAACTACTACGGCGCACCGGACGCTGAGCGCGTAATCATCGCTATGGGCTCCGTATGTGACGTTGCTGAAGAGGTTATCGACTACCTTACCGCTGCAGGCGAAAAGGTTGGTCTTGTTAAGGTTAGACTTTACCGTCCTTTCTGCGCTGAAAAGCTGGTTGAAGCTATCCCTGCAACCGCTAAGAAGATTGCAGTTCTCGACAGAACCAAAGAACCCGGCTCTCTCGGTGAGCCTCTCTACCTTGACGTTGTAACCTCTCTGGCTATGAAGGGCGTTAAGGCTACCGTTGTAGGCGGTCGTTACGGCCTCGGTTCCAAGGATACTCCTCCTTCCTCCATTTTCGCAGTATACGAAAACCTCAAGAAGGACGAACCCAAAGCTAACTTCACCATCGGTATCGTGGATGACGTTACCGGACTTTCTCTCGAAGAAAAGCCTGCTCCCGACACTGCTGCTCCCGGCACTATCGCTTGTAAGTTCTGGGGTCTTGGCGGTGACGGTACTGTCGGCGCAAACAAGAACTCCATTAAGATTATCGGTGACCACACCGACAAGTATATTCAGGCATACTTCCAGTATGACTCCAAGAAGACAGGCGGTATCACCATTTCTCACCTTCGTTTTGGTGATTCTCCCATCAAGTCCTCTTACTATATCAATAAGGCTGACTTCGTTGCCTGCCACAACAACGCATATCTCACCAAGTATGATATGATCTCCGACG
>JAZNUF010000159.1:0-9196 GCA_045592185.1 Candidatus Flemingiibacterium sp. | reverse complement strand
CACATCTGCGGTCTTGATGCTGTTGCCGAAACAACTATAAAGCTTGATAAGATTCCCGGCGGAAAGAAGCTTTGCTACACCGGAATTTCTCTGCCCCTTACCGCTATTGCCGACTTTGCAGAGCTTGGAAAGACTGATCCTATGTTTGCAGAGCTTGCAAAAATCTGTGAGAAGGCTAACGGTCTTTGGTGCGCCGAAGCGGAGAAATATCTCCTTGCCAACGCAAAATCCATATAAAATATGTGACTGAAAAAAGCTAAGGAAAGGAATTAGAAAATGCTTCAAACCCTTTGCAATTATTCACACAGATACGGAAGTAATCCCGAATATGTTCTTGCAGGCGGAGGAAACACCTCCTGCAAAGATGAGGAGTATCTTTATATAAAGGGCTCGGGAACTGCCCTCGCTACCATTGAGCCTTGCGGATTTGTAAAAATGGAGCGCGCTAAGCTTGGTGCAATGCTCACCGCAAAATATCCCGAAAATGAAGAAGAACGGGAGGCGGCTGTTCTTGCCGACCTTATGAATGCCCGTGCCTTTGGGGAAGAGTCGAAACGCCCCTCTGTGGAAACACTTCTTCACAACCTTTTTCCTCAGAAATTTGTTCTCCATGTACATCCGGCAAAGGTTAATGGATTGACCTGCTCTGTTCTCGGCGAAAAGGCCGTAAAAGAGTCTTTTGACGGCGCGGTTTGGGTGGAATCCACAAAGCCGGGATATATCCTTGCTATGCTCTGCAAAAACAAGCTTGAGGAATATAAAAAATCTCTCGGTAAAAATGCATCAGTCCTTTTCCTCCAAAATCACGGTATTTTCTTTGCCGCTGACAGCGAGGCCGAGCTTGATTCGGTGGTTTCCTCAATTATGGACAAGCTTGACACCATGATTAAGCGTGCACCTGACTTTACCGAAGCGGAGTATGATGCCGATAGGATGGTAGCTGTTGCCCCCGTGCTTCGTATGCTTTGGGGCGAGGGCGCGCCTTGTGTCGTCAAGTTCACCGCTAACCGCGAGGTGCTGAACTTTGCCGCAAGCGCAGAAAGCTTCGCGGCTCTTACAGAGTCCTTTACACCTGACCACATCGTTTACTGTAAGGCACACCCTTTGTTCATTGAAAACGATGCTCAGGAGGCTGTAAAGGAATCCTTTGCGGCATTCACCGCTAAGTACGGCTATAAGCCAAAGGTAGTATTTGTAAAGGACCTCGGTATGTTTGCCATCTCCGACACTCGCAAATCTGCCGATACGGTAACGGCTGTTTGGATGGACGCTTTGAAAATTGCCGTTTATGCAGAGAGCTTCGGCGGTGTGCTTCCTATGACGCCGGATCTTATCGACTTTATAGTTAACTGGGAGGTTGAATCCTACCGCGCCAAGGTTAACGCAGGCGGCAAGACGGCTCGCAGAATTGAGGGCAAAATCGCTATCGTAACGGGAAGCGCACAAGGCTTCGGTAAGGGTATTGCCGAGCATATGGCTGAAGAAGGCGGCTACATAGTAGTTGCCGACATGAACGAAGCAGGTGCTAAGGCCACCGCCGATGAGCTTTGCGCGAAGTACGGCGCGGGCACAGCTGTTGCTGTTGGTGCAAACGTAGGCGATGAGGCAAGCGTTAAGGCTATGGTTGCAAAATGCGTTGCGGAGTTTGGCGGACTTGACGTGTTCGTAAACAACGCCGGAATCGTTCGCGCAGGCAGTCTTGAAGAAATGACAAAGCCCAATTTTGAGCTTGTTACTACCGTTAACTATACCGCATACTTCCTTTGCGCTAAGTACGCATCTGCCGTTATGAAAATTCAGCGTGCTATCTGTCCGGGTTATCTCATGGATATCGTGGAAATCAACTCTAAATCAGGCCTTGAGGGCTCCAATAAGAACTTCGCTTATGCCGGAAGTAAGTTCGGAGGAATCGGTCTTACCGAATCCTTTGCCATGGAGCTTGCGCCCTATGGCATAAAGGTAAATGCGGTTTGCCCCGGCAACTTCTTAAACGGTCCTCTTTGGAGCGATCCTGAAAAGGGACTGTTTGTTCAGTATCTTAATGCAGGCAAGGTTCCCGGCGCAAAAACCGTTGATGATGTGCGCCGTTTCTATGAGTCGAAGGTGCCCCTTAACCGCGGTTGCGAGGTTATGGACGTAGTTCGTGCCATTCTCTATATAATCGAGCAGGAATACGAAACCGGTCAGGCAATCCCCGTAACCGGCGGACAGGTAATGCTCCATTGATTGAAGAAAGGGAAAGGACTCAAAAATGAACATAGATTCACTTATTGCCGGACTTAATGCTGATACGAAAGAAGAGCGTTTGGCGGCACTTCGGGAAATCAAGGCTCGTACTGACAAGGGGGAGCTTAAAACACCCGAGAAAACGGCGTATGTAAACAATCATATTCACACCACATACTCATTTTCGCCCTACTCGCCTACAAAGGCTCTTTACATGGCTTGGCAGAACGGGCTTGGCACGGCGGGAATCATGGATCACGATTCCGTTTCCGGTGCGCTTGAATTCATTGAAGCCGGCGAAATCATCGGTATGCCCGTAACCGTGGGCGCAGAGTGCCGCATTAATATGCAGAGTACCGCCCTTAACGGCAAGCGAATCAACAACCCTGACCAGATATCCGTTGCATATGCGGCAATTCATGGGATTCCTCATCAGATGATTTCACGCTTTGATTCCTTTTTTGAAAAATACCGCCGCCACCGCAATCTTCGCAACTTGAAGATGTGTAGAAAAATCAATGAAATTATGGCCCCCTATGGAGTTTCTATAGACTTTAAAGGAGATGTTCTTCCTTTGTCCAATTCGTGGGAGGGTGGATCCGTCACCGAGCGTCACATACTTTTTGCTCTTGCGAAGAAGCTGACAGAACGGTATAAGACTCCTGCGGAGGTGCTTAATTTCCTTGAAAACGATATGAATCTAAAGCTTTCGGAAAAGGTGAAGACTCAAATCGCGGACGGGGATAAGACACCGCAGTTTTATGAATACGATATACTTGGCGCTCTCAAGAGTGACCTGGTGGAAAAATTCTATATTCCTGCTACTGACGAATGTCCGGATGTTAGTGAGTACATTAGCATTTGTAATGAAACGGGCGCAATTTCTGCATATGCGTACCTTGGTGATGTCGGAACCTCCGTAACCGGCGACAAGAAAGCTCAAAAATTTGAAGACGATTACATCGACTTGCTTTTCTCCGAGCTTAAGCGTCTTGGCTTCAATGCTGTAACCTATATGCCCTCTCGCAATACCAGGGAACAGCTTGAGAGAATTATGGCAATTTGTAAGGAGAATTCCTTCTTCCAGATAAGCGGCGAGGATATAAACTCTCCCCGTCAGTCCTTCATCTGCAAAGCCATGGACGACCCTATGTTTGCACACCTCACCGATGCTACATATGCTCTTATTGCACACGAAGAAGCTGCTACCAAGGATATCACTAAGGCAATGTTCTATAAAGGTTAATCGTAGCAATTTAAAACAGCGTGTAACGAATTTCGTTACACGCTGTTCTTTTGTTTTAATAGTATAGTGAGTTATCTCGGAATTACAAAGTGCTTCGGCAGGCCGTTTTCATAAGGGATATCACATTCGCCTTGAATGAGGGGGAGAATATAGTCAATTCCGGCGGAGGTGATTCCGTTGCCCTCGGCGTTGATAAATTCATCCGGCACTGTGCGAATCATGTTGGCAATGGACTGAATATCGTGAGGTTCAACATCTACATGATAAGGATTTGAGGATGTGCGGGTGTAGCACATCATTTTGCCCGATTCGCCGTTTGCCGCAGCATTAACAGCTGCAGCGCCTATAAGCTGTGATTCCTCGATGTCGCTTCTTGAAGCAATGTGTGAAGCGCATCTCTGCATGAGGTTAAGCTCAATGGAACGAACCTTACAGCCGATATTGTCGCGTACAAGCTGCTCGAGAACCTTGCCCGTTCCGGAAAGATATTTGTGACCAAATGCATCGGCAACGCCGCTTTGAGTTCCTTCGCCTACATATCTGCCGTCAGCAAAACGAACACCCTCTGAAACAGCTACAACAATGTTAGGGTGTTTTGCAAAAGCGGCGTTTACATCGGCGATGAATTTGTCCGCATCAAATGTGCGCTCGGGAAGATAAATAAGGTCGGGAGCAACACCGCAAACTTTATCACAAAGAGCTGCTGCAGCGGTGAGCCAGCCTGCGTCACGTCCCATTATTTCAACGATGGTGACAGCCTTGACGGTATAAACCGCAGTGTCGCGGAGGATTTCCTGCATGGTAGCCGCAATGTACTTTGCGGCAGAGCCAAAGCCGGGGGTGTGGTCAGTGCCTACGAGGTCGTTGTCAATGGTTTTCGGCACGCCCATTACGCGCATTTCCCAATCCTTGTCCGCAAGATAAGCGGAGAGCTTTGCCACGGTATCCATGGAATCGTTTCCGCCAATATAGAAGAAATAGCGTATATTGTTAGCTTTGAAAAAGCTTACGAGAGCTTCATAGGTAGCCTTTCCTGCCTCATCATCAAGCTTCGGCAGCTTTTTGCGGCAAGAGCCGAGAGCTGCAGCAGGTGTTGCAGAAAGGGTAGTGAGGTTACCGCGGTTTGCGAATACTTCGTTAAGATTGCAAATGGTACCTGCAAGCATTCCCTCAACACCGTTAAAAGCACCATATATAGTTTCAATGGCGGGGCAATCAAGGGCGCCGCTAATGACACCCGCGAGGGTAGCATTAATAGCTGCGGTAGGTCCTCCGGACTGCCCGACAATAGCATTTCCCTTAAGCATATTGATAATCTCCTTGTTAAAACGAATTTATATTTTACAATAAAAATTATACCATAAATCCCGACCTTTGTCAATATGTGATAGACAACCGGATTCTTTTCATCATTTTTAAGAAATCTATTGACAAACCGCGGCAGATTTGGTATAATAATAGCGTTGCCAATATGGCAAATCGGGGTGTGGCTCAGCTTGGTAGAGCGCTTGGTTCGGGACCAAGAGGTCGCAAGTTCGAATCTTGTCACTCCGACCACATGAAAATAATCCGAACATTCTCTTACTTGGAGAGTCGTTCGGATTATTTGTTTTATTTGAGTATCCTAATTTTAATAGTAAGAAATGAAAATAGCCGATACCATGGTCATTTGTCTATGGCATCGGCGTTTGCATTGTTGAAAAAGACATATTTTTATGATATAATAAAAATAATTTCCAACCAAAATCCTTTTTCGGTTACTTAATGGGTGAAACAACATGTTGTACTTCAAAAAGAAAGTGAGGTGAACACATTGACAGAAAATGAAAATCTTTTATGTCTCTTTGAGAAAGAAATGATTTCAAAAATATACGGCTTTTGCAGAATTAAGTTGAATACTGTAGAAGATGCAGAAGATCTTTCACAAGATATTTGCCTTGAGGTTTTACAAGCAATCAACGCCGAAAGACAAATAGAAAATCTGAATGCGTTTGTCTGGAGCGTTTCCAATCATATGTTTTATAATTGGTTGCGAAAAAAGAAACATGGAACAACCGCATATTTAACGGATATTATTATTTCCGATGAAGATATCGAAAGTGAATATATTTTTCGCGAACAAAAGAATTTGTTGCGCCGTGAACTATCTCTAATGTCGGGCAATTATCGCCGTGCAGTAGTTATGCATTATTATGATAATTTGTCATGCGAAGAAATAGGTCATTTGCTTGGGAAGAGTACCGGCACTGTCAAATGGTGGCTTCACGATGCCAGAATAGCAATCGAGAAAGGAATGAATACAATGAGAGAATACGGAGAAAAAAGTTATCGCCCCGGAAAGCTTAGCCTGTCATGCACGGGAAATCCCGGTAGTAATTTTGAACCAATGGCGTGCGCTCAAAGAAAGTCTGCACAGAATATTCTTCTTGCGGCGTACAAGTCTCCTTTGACAATCACAGAGCTTTGCGAAGAACTTGGCATTTCCGCCCCCTATATTGAGGATGAGGTGGAATACCTTGTGAAAAATCAGTTGATGAAAGAAGTATCGAAAGGCAAATACCAAACCGATTTTGTGATTTTGCCTGGCAATAATCCCAATCCAGCAAAGAAAATATATGCGACTGTCTTTCCCGAGTATTATGAAAAACTGGTGGCTTTTCTTGAATCCAAAAAGGCTATTTTGACCGAAGCGAGATTCAATACCGCCGGGTTCACCTGGGAACGCCTGCTTTGGGTGTATATCCATATCATATCCGATATCGCTGTAAATCTCTATCGTTATGAAAACAACATTTCGGTAAAATACACCGACATCCCGCTTCGTCCCAATGGTGGAAAATGGATCGCTCTTGGCTTCGAAAATGGATTTGGCTTGGACGAAAAGATCAAATGGGAGATTTACCATGTGTTTGACGGCCCTGTTCACAAGACAGACAAGGCGTTTGCTCAGGGATTTTTCCATTTGTGGAGTGGTGTTGATAGTTCTATTTTCTTTGGCACTCCTGATGAAGTTTTTGCTCTCTGTCGTGAGATTATCAAGAATAACATTAACGTGAACGATTTGAATGAGGAACAAAAATATCTGTTCAGTATTGCGCTTGAAAAGAAGCTTTTTGTGAAAACCAATAGCGGATTCAAACAGAACTACTATTATGTTGACCGCTCGGAGCGTATGGAGATTGAAAAAATTGCACGTGAATTTTATAGCACAGTATTGCCGCTGATTGAACATGCTTGGAATATTATTTTGGATGAGTACGTATCAACCGTACCGAAGCATTTGCATTGGCAGATGGGTAATTTCTTGGCAAACCATCTCAATCATCTTGTCACTTGCAGTTTGCATTGCGCTTGTAAAAATGGTGATCTTTCTGAACCCGATGAAAACAACAAAGAATGGCTAAGCTTATTTGCAAGTGAATAATCAAATTCAGCCTCGGCAAGGAAACTCCCTGCCGAGGCTTTCTCAATCATACTAAATTACGCCGCTCACGCTTTCTTCTTTGCTTTTTCTTCCTTCTCCAAACGTTCCTTTTCCTCGTATTCCTCACGCCACTTTTGAAATTTTGTCATTTCTTCCTCGTTGTCGAAAAACTCGGTGATAATCGGCTTGATATCCTCGACCTTTCGCGCGGTAGTGTAGCCTGCGAGTTGTCTTATCTCGGTAATATCGTTATCCGCAAACCATTTTTGCAGGTTCGTATTGAACGCACAGGTCTTGAAGAAGCGGTTACGAAGGAGCATCATGCCTTTTTCAGCATATCCGGCTCTCTCGAACTCGCTCACGTCAAGGAGAGCTTCGCCATCCCATATCACGTTCTCGATCTCGGTTTCTTCCTCGGTTGCCGTGAGTCCTACGGTTGCATCTGCCTTTACGCATACGGCTTTGGTGGTGAAGCGGCTGACCTTGTCGGGAATGATAAGGATAGCTTTTTTCGGGAGCCTGATCGTGCTTTCAATGCTACTGAGTGTTAGGGCAATATACGCCTGCCACGATGCTTGATCCGAAACAGTATCCGCAGAAAGACCGCAGGCACTCCACGACATCATGTCCTGATACAGAGGCTCGGCGATGAACAAACATCTTCCGTCACGGCTCGATCCTGCACTACGCTTATAACGGACATAGTGTATTCCGTCGATGTCGAAACCGTGTGTGTAGAGCTGTTCTCGGATTTCCTCGCATTTCACGGCAGAAGGGATATCCTTCTTGCTCCGCTTGTATTCCTTCTGTTCCGCATCGTACTCGAAATACTTTCCGAGCAGATTGGCAGAGAGAGGATTCTCCACGGGAGCATAGCTCTTATCGTTCTCGTAGGGGATTTCGATTGCGATGAGCGTAGGCTCGCCGTCCACCTCACGCACACAGATGTGGTCAACCATATCCGCTTCACGAACAGAATGACCGTAACGCACAAAGCGCCGCCCGTATTGCTCGAACAGCTTAACGGCGTAATCGAAGGACACGTTAACAAGAGCGCGGCAGTATTTCTTTTCCGCAAGGTAGGGATATCCCATCTCGGATTCGTGCGCCTTATACACCTCGCACAGCTTGTCTGTGTCAAGGCTTTCGTCGATAATGGCGTCGAATTTGTCGGCGTTGAGCTTTCCGTTCTTCAGCGCGGTGATCGCTTCGGCGCGGAGCAGGTCTTTGCCTTGAATCGCCATGATTCGCATATTGCCATACACTTTTTTCTTTTCTGCCGTCATAGGTATCCCTCCTTTCGTGTATTTTATTTGGTATTCTATTTTACCATATTTTACGGCTTTTTTCAAGACGGAGAGTGTGAACGACACGAGTTTTCCTTCAGAAAATTCGCATTTTTACCTTCCTACCATTTATCCAATATCACGAGATAGGCAAAAACAGCACAAAAGTCCTTGATTTCTATATACTTTTGCGCTATACAGCCCAACGGCAGAAAAGAAGAAACTGTAAATATCGGCTTCATTTTCGCAAATCCGTGCAAGGTTTTGCTTTTGGGGAGGTCTGTCCTACATTTTGGGACAGACCTCCTTCGGAAGCTGCGATTTCGCCGTGGGTGTTTTCTTTGACTACAGCGATGCAGATATTGAGGTTTGAGAAAGCCCTCGCTCCAATATAGGACGAGGGCTATGCTTTTAGTCACTTTTTAATGTTTATAAGGCTGTTTATCCAAGCGCTACCATACTAAAAACAAGTGCGAACAATGCAACGGTTTCGCAAAGACCGACAACAGTGATGTACTGTGAAAAGCCTTTTCCTGTTTCAGCTAAAGCATCGGCACCTGCAGCACCTGCTTTGCCCTGAAAAACAGCTGAGAATGCCATGGCTACACCGGATGCAATTCCGAGACCGAGCAAAAAGGCAGGATCGGCAGAGGAACCCTTCATCTGTTGCATCAAAAGGAAGCCGTAAATAGTCTGTGTAAGAGGCGCACCTGCGAAAACAGTAAGAATAAAGGGTGCTGCCTTATTGCTCATATAGCACTTTTTCCAAGCGCCGATTGAAGCCTGACCTGCAATACCGATACCGATTGCCGAGCCGATTGCGGCAATACCCATTGCCAATGCTGTTCCAAGTAATCCTAAATTCATAATGATTCTCCTTTAATCAATTTGTTCTTTAAATGGTTTAAATTTATGCCCACTCCACGACATATCTAAATGCGAGGAGAACTCTAAGGTATTGAGTCTGATTCCGTGAACGATAACTGAAAGAATGTTTAAAATCATATTCAGTCC
>JAZNUF010000158.1:0-4159 GCA_045592185.1 Candidatus Flemingiibacterium sp. | reverse complement strand
CTAGGTTCGAGTCCTAGATGGTCCACCAAAAAATCCTCGTTTGAAAAACGATGATTTTTGCTTTTTTGTCCGCCTTTATTTTACCATTTCACTTAGCTGGTGGTCATGATTTTTCAGTATCTTTTTAAGGTATTGTCCCGTATAGGATTTTTTGCATTTTGCAACATCCTCGGGAGTGCCCGTAGCCACAATCTCCCCACCGCCATCTCCTCCCTCTGGGCCAAGGTCGATAATATAGTCGGCAGTCTTTATCATGTCAAGATTGTGCTCGATTACGATTACTGTGTTGCCGGCGTCCACAAGGCGCTGCAGTACCTCAATCAGCTTTTTGACATCCGCCATGTGAAGGCCCGTTGTGGGTTCGTCAAGAATGTAAACGGTCCTTCCCGTAGAACGCTTGGACAACTCAGTCGCCAGCTTGACACGCTGGGCTTCTCCGCCGGACAGCGTGGTGGAGGATTGACCGATTTTTATATAGCCGAGACCAACATCGTACAGAGTTTGGAGCTTTCGGGCAAGGCGAGGGAGATTTTCAAAGAATGTTAGTCCCTCCTCAACGGTCATTTCAAGAACATCAGAAATGTTTTTGCCTTTGTATTTTACCTCCAGCGTGTCGCGATTGTAGCGTTTACCCTTACAAACATCGCAGGTTACGTAAACATCGGGAAGAAAGTGCATTTCGATGCACTTAACTCCGTCTCCCTCGCAGGCTTCGCATCTTCCGCCTTTGACATTAAAGGAAAAACGACCTGCGGAATATCCCCGCATTTTCGCATCTGATGTCTTGGCAAAAAGCTCGCGGATATCTGTGAAAAGTCCCGTATAGGTAGCCGGATTTGAGCGAGGGGTACGACCGATGGGACTCTGGTCGATGGCTATTATTTTGTCAAGATTTTCGATTCCTTCAATCTTTTTATGCTTTCCCGGATAGGTTGTGGCACGGTTGAGGTCGCGGGCAAGCACTCGGTAAAGAATGGAGTTAATCAGCGAGGATTTACCCGACCCGGAAACTCCCGTTACACAGCAGAAAAGACCGAGAGGAATTTCAACGTCAATATTTTTAAGATTGTTTTGCTCTGCGCCTATAATTTTTAAGAAGTTACCGTTTCCGGAGCGCCGGAGTGTCGGGACGGATATCTTCTCTCGTCCTGAAAGGTATGCGCCGGTGATAGAGTTGGGATTTGCCTTGATTTCATCGGGCGTACCTACGGCTACAATTTCGCCCCCATGGACTCCCGCACCCGGCCCGATATCAACGATGAAGTCTGATTCCTCCATGGTTTCTTCATCATGCTCTACCACGATTAGGCTGTTTCCGCTATCGCGCAGACGCTTCAGGGTTGAAATGAGCTTTGAGTTGTCCCTTTGATGAAGTCCGATACTTGGCTCGTCAAGAATGTAAAGCACGCCCATAAGGGATGAACCTATTTGAGTTGCAAGGCGGATTCTCTGAGCCTCTCCACCGGACAGACTTCCTGCCTTTCGGGAGAGCGTCAGATATTCAAGCCCCACGCTTTCAAGAAAGCCTAATCTAGATTTGATTTCTTTTATAATTTCCTTGGCGATAGTCAGCTCAGTTTCGGTCAGCGTAAGGGAATTAGTAAAAGACAGGGCGGCGGAAACGGATTTTTTTGTAAAATCGTCAATGCCGATGCCTCCTACCGTAACTGCAAGAGATATGGGATTCAGCCGCTTTCCGCTACATTCGGGGCAGGGGATATCTTCTATAAAGTCCTCATAATATTCGTTCTGGGTCTGTTCAAACCTTGTTTGAATCATTGCTACAATACCCTCGAATTTTACTCTCTGACGCTTGGGGACACCCTCCCAATATCTGGTGATTTCGTAAATTTCGTTATCTGTGCCGTACAGGAGCGCCTTAAGTGCTTTTTTAGGGTAATCCTTGATTGGCATATCAAGTGAGAAGCCATTTCTTTCAGCTACGGCTTCAAAAAGAGGGCCGTTCCAGCTTTGCTCCTCCAAAGACTTAAACCCGTTTACCTGGATTGCTCCCTCACGGAGAGAAAGGGATTTATCGGGTATGATTTTGTCGGCGGACACAATTCGCATTTCGCCAAGCCCGGCGCATTTAGGGCAGGCGCCGAAAGGGTTGTTAAAGGAGAACATCCGAGGAGAAAGCTCGCCCACACTTATTCCGTGCTCCTCGCAGGCATAGCTCTGAGAAAATGAAATTTCGGTTTCTCCCGAAAATTCTTCGCCTTCCCGAAGAACTACTGACACAACGAGATTCCCGTCTGTAAGGGAAAGGGCGGTTTCAACGGAATCAGACAGGCGCGAACGAATGTCATCACGCATCACAAGGCGGTCAACCACAATTTCTACGGTGTGTTTTATGTTTTTGTCCAGTGCTATTGATTCTGAAAGGTCGTACATAGAGCCGTCTACACGTACACGAGCGTAGCCGCTTTTTTTGGCATCCTCGAAAATTTTTTCGTGCATACCTTTTTTGCCGCGTACCATGGGAGCAAGGAGCATGAAGCGTGTCCCCTGAGGGAGAGTCAATATTTTTTCGATAATTTGGTCAACCGTTTGCTGACGGATTTCTTTACCGCATATGGGGCAGTGGGGGATACCGATTCGTGCATAGAGCAGACGCAGATAGTCGTATATTTCCGTAACTGTTCCAACGGTGGAGCGTGGATTTTTTGAGGTCGTTTTTTGGTCAATGGAGATGGCGGGGGAAAGTCCTTCGATGGAATCAAGGTCGGGCTTGTCAAGCTGACCTAAAAACATTCTTGCATAGGATGACAGCGACTCTACAAAGCGTCTGTGTCCCTCGGCGTATATAGTATCAAAGGCAAGAGAGGATTTTCCCGAACCGGACAGCCCTGTGAATACCACAAGCTTGTCCCGCGGTATGGTTAAATCAATATTTTTGAGGTTGTGCACACGCACACCTTTCATGATTAAATCCGACATATACTCTAATCTCCGTTTGTAATCTTACTGTAGTGTTTTGATTTTATCACGCAAGTAGGCAGCTCGTTCAAATTCAAGCTTCTTGGCAGCTTCCTTCATTTCGGCGGTAAACTCTTCGATTAGTTTTGATTTTTCCTCCGATGACAGTTTTTTGCCCTTGCCTTGCGCGTCACGCAGCTTTTTCTCTGGGGATGACGCCGCTTCCTTTTTGCCGATTTCAATAAGGTCGCGTACGCTCTTTTTTATGGTTTGAGGTGTGATACCGTTTTCATTATTGTACGCCTGCTGAATTTCACGCCGCCGATTGGTTTCATCTATTGCGGCACTCATAGAGGGAGTTATTGTGTCGGCGTACATGATTACCTTACCGTCACAGTTTCGGGCGGCGCGGCCTATGGTTTGTATTAATGAGGTTTCTGAACGCAGAAATCCCTCTTTATCCGCATCAATAATCGCAACAAGGGAAACCTCCGGAATGTCAAGCCCCTCACGAAGCAGATTAATTCCCACAAGCACATCGAAAACGCCAAGGCGTAAATCGCGGATGATTTCACTGCGCTCCATAGTTTCCACTTTGTGATGAATGTATTTTACCTTGATTAAATTGGTTTCAAGATATTCGGTCAAATCCTCCGCCATTTTCTTGGTGAGAGTAGTAATGAGTACACGCTCTGACCGTTCAACCCTTGTGTGAATTTCGGAAATAAGGTCATCAATTTGTCCCTCGACCGGTCTTACCTCAACCTCCGGGTCAAGGAGTCCCGTGGGACGAATAATCTGCTCAACCGTTTGGGTGGAATGGGATTTTTCATATTCTGCGGGAGTTGCGCTCACATATATTACCTGATTGACCTTTGATTCAAATTCATTGAAAAACAGCGGTCGGTTGTCGAATGCTGACGGAAGCCTAAAGCCAAATTCCACGAGATTTGATTTTCTTGCTTTGTCTCCGCCACTCATGCCTTTTACCTGGGGTAAGGTAACATGGGACTCGTCCACAAAAAGAAGAAAGTCTTTAGGGAAATAGTCAAGCAGGGTGTATGGAGTAGAGCCGGGGGCGCGCCCCGACATGACGCGGGAATAATTTTCAACACCCGAACAAAATCCGATTTCTCTGAGCATTTCCAGGTCGTATCTTGTTCGCTCCTCGATACGCTGGGCTTCAAGAAGTCGATTTTGGCTTCGATAGAAGTCCACACGCTCTATAAGCTCTTCCTCA
>JAZNUF010000157.1:0-9328 GCA_045592185.1 Candidatus Flemingiibacterium sp. | reverse complement strand
CTGCTGTCAGAGGGACGGTATAAAAACTATAAAGATTTATACGAGGGCGACAAAGACGCCGTTTGGGAAGAATTTGTCGCAGACGTATTTGCCGGCATGAATGATTATACCGCCGACTACATCGACATTGTTACCGATTATTGGTACGGCGAAAATGCTATTGACAGGTACACCCCGGCAGAGTATAATAATATTATAGATGCTGGTGGCGGTAATGCGGTTAAGCTCAAGGGCATTGCAGTCAGCAACGAGCGAGAGATTTCTGAAAGGATGAGTAAAAATGTCAGTGAAGACTCCGGCACATTGGAAGGACAAGGAGCTAATCAAGACCACAACAGCGTATGGAAACGAAGTAATGGTTCCAAAGGCGTATATGAACGCCTGGGAACTGGAGAGAAAAGGATTCGAGGAAGCCAAGGCGCGGGGGATAGACACCTCGGT
This sequence comes from Candidatus Flemingiibacterium sp., assembly GCA_045592185.1. GTDB lineage: Bacteria > Bacillota > Clostridia > Oscillospirales > CAG-272 > Flemingiibacterium. The sequence goes on along the minus strand of JAZNUF010000157.1, from coordinate 8,887 downwards.
TGGAGTCGAGAATTGGCAAATCTCGATGTCACTGACCCAAGAGAAAAAGAACGCGCTTATGGTATTTTACGAAAAATATCCGGATTAAAACTCTCTGCTTCAGATTCAGAAGGCAACCCCCTTTCCGTGGGTCAAAAGGAGTATTTTAAGAATACCATTGCAAAAAATTCAAAGGGAGAATTACTTACCCTTTACCATGCCACAAATGCGGAGTTTGACGTGTTTGAATACGGCGACTTTGCATTTCATGTGGGTACCTGGGAGCAATCCGTAAATTTAGGTGATAACGGTAATCGATACTTGAAAGAAGTATACGTCAATATCATGAATCCTGTGTTTATGCCGGAAGATTCTATGCATTGGCCCGGCTTTGCAGTAGCCTCCAAACTGGAGAGGCAAGGCATTATATCCTCTGCTGACTATGATCGGCTGTCAAACTTGGATGGCTTTTTCGGCCGGGATTACAACTCTGAGGCGAATACGGCCATTCGTAGCATACTAAAATCCAAAGGGTATGACGGCATAGTTTATAACAACGGATTTGAGGGCGCAGGAGTATCCTTTATGCTGTTTGATTCTAACCAAATCAAATATACCTCTAACAGAAATCCTACACAAAATCAGAACATCCGCTACGCCATCTCTCCCGATATACCCGATTCGGAATTCTGGGAGGAATGGTTTAGTAAAGCAAAAGATTACGGCGTAATCCCCAAGGGCGAAAAGGAAGCACGCGAAGTTGCTCGACGTTTTAAGCTATCCGCGGAGGATAGAGCCAGAAACTACCCAAATTACAAAAAAGGAGCGATAGTAAGAAAAAATGACAATGAAAGAACGAATCAAGCAATCGGAATTTCAAAAGCTACAGAAAGAACACCCGGAAGTGGATTTGCGGAAAATATACTGGCCGATACCGGACGAGGAGTGGGAGAGAGAGAACAGCGAGGAAGTGAAACAAGCTATAGACGAATTCGTGGAGATACTCAATTCAGCTCGGAAGAAGCATCTTTCTCAACCACAGAATCCGACACAGCAGAGTTAACCCACAAAAACAATAATCAAGATATCCGCTATTCCGTTTCCACCCCTGAAACCGACACAGAATTCTGGGAGGAATGGCTTAACAAAGCAAAAGAGTACGGCATAATACCCAAGGGCGAAAAACCTGCAAGAGATGCAGACATCCCGAAGAAAATAAGCGACAAAAAAGTTGTCAGCCGTTTTGCGAGAACCATGATAGAAGCTGGGGTGACGCCTGATGAAAACGTATCGGACTTCGAAAAGGCAATCCTTGCCGGCGAAATGACGCATGAAGTAATTACAAATAAAAACGCTGAAAGTGATGCAATAAACCGCATAAAAGAATTCGGATTTCAAGATGCGCTGAGAGACTGGGAGGGCATTGCAAGAAGCGGCAGAATAGGCAAGAAAGATTTTGTATTCGGAATGGTGCTCTACAATCAATGCATCACCAGCAAAGATGTCCACAATGCGATGAAAATTGCCGCAGACCTTGCATCAGAAGCCACACGGGCAGGACAAACGCTGCAGGCGTGTCGGATGCTTAAGCTTATGACACCTGACGGACAGCTATACTACCTTGAAAAGTCAATTCAAAAAATGAATGAGGAGTTCAGGGACAAGCTCGGTGATAAGTATACAGACATAGTGCTTGACGAAGAATTGATGTCCGATTTCCTCACCGAACAAGATGAAGCAAAAAGAGATATTGCCTATGACAAGCTCTGTCAAAACATCGCAGACCAAATACCCGCGACACTGCTTGACAAGTGGAACTCTTGGCGGTATCTTGCTATGCTTGGTAACCCCAGAACTCACCTGAGAAATATCCTTGGTAATGCAGTGTTTGTTCCGGCTATAAGGGTTAAAAACTTCGTAGGTGCAGTAATTGAAAGAACAGCACGGATAAAACCGGAGGACAGAACAAAATCATTCCGTAAAACCAAGGACGCTGTCAAGTTTGCCGAGAAAGATTTTGAAGTGATGGCAAAAACACTTCAAGGCGAAAATGCAAAATATGCGGTCACAAGTGACATTGAGGGAAAAAGGACTATCTTCAAAGCCAAGTGGCTTGAGGGGCTAAGGCGTAAAAACTTCGATTTTCTTGAAGCGGAAGATGCGTGGTTTTTAAAAATGCACTATGTTGATGCCCTTGCAAGACTCATCACTGTGCGAAAAGTCGATGTTAATTCGATTACTCCTCAGGCACTGGACACTCTTAGAGCTTTTGCGGTTAAAGAAGCGCAGGCGGCGACTTACAGAGATGCCAATGCACTTGCAGACGGCTTGAACAAGCTGCAAAGAAAATTAGAGCACAGCGACAACAAAGCGATAAGAGCAGGCGGTATCTTGGTTGAGGGCGTAATGCCTTTTAAAAAGACGCCCATGAACATTGCAAAGCAGGGTGTAAACTATTCGCCGATTGGTTTACTAAAGGGTATTTACAAGGCTCTTAAAAGGCTAAAGGGCGGAAAGGCTACGTCTGCTGAGGTAATCGATGATTTAGCAAAAGGCTTAACCGGAACGGCAGTTATGCTTCTTGGGTATGCGCTCGCAAGTTTAGGTTTACTTGTCGGTGCTGATGATAAATCTAAGAAAGAAAAAGAGTTTGATAAAATGGTCGGAGAGCAATCCTATGCGCTTAAGATTAGCGATGCTTTTACCTATACACTCGATTGGATGGCACCGTCAAATCTTCCGCTTTTCATAGGTGTTAAGCTATACGATCTCACGAAAGACGATTTTTCCTTTGCAGATGTTGTTGGCGCTGTATCCACTATCGCCGAGCCGCTTTTGGAGCTGTCGGTATTCTCAGGTGTGAACGGAGTAATAGAATCGGCGCAGTACAGCGATAGTGCGGCGATACTCGCAATAGGCTCTGACATGGTTACAAGCTATCTAACGCAAGCTCTGCCCACGATAGGAGGGCAGCTCAGCAGAATGTTAGACAGCAACAAGCGAGAATACTATTACGCCGACAAAAACAGTGATATGCCCCAGACGCTGCAAAGGCTTATCGGTCAAGCTTCGAGCAAAATACCCTTTGCAAGCTATCTTTTCGAGCCTGCTATTGATGAATGGGGACGCGAAGAAACTTACGGAGGCGTATTTGAAAGAGTTCTTGAGAACACTGTATCACCCGGCTATTATGCAGAAGACAATTACACGGCAGTTGATAAAGAGTTAAGGGAACTCTATGAGAAAACAGGCGAAACCGATGTTCTGCCTTCCATTCAAGTGAAATACTACACAGAAAACGGCGTTCAGTATCACATGAGTGCTAAAGACTACACCGAAGTTAAAAAGATACGTGGGCAGAAGAGTTTTGAGCTCATAAGCCAACTTTTATCGGATAAAAGAGAGGTAAAACTTCTGAACAAGCAGACCGGAAAATACGAGATAAAAACGTACAGCCAAATGTCTGACGAAGAAAAAGTGAGAGCGATACAAAGGTGTTATGAAGAGGCAGGAGAATATACAAAAGAGCAAATGTTTGAAAAGGTGAAACGCAACTCTAAATAGGTGACAAAAAAGCTCCGGGGGACATTCCTCGGAGCTTTTGTAGTGTTACAAACTATGTAAACAACCTGATTTTTCTGTCAATTTGTTTACAAAAAACAATGTAAACAAATTTTCCTATAGATTATAAAATATAGAGTTTATAGAGGAAAAATACTCTATACCCGCATATATACGCGTATATAAGGAAATTAGTGTAACTTTGTAACACCTTACCTTTAAAACGCAAATAAACCTAATATATCGTCACTGCCTAATTCAGATGATTTGTGCGCTTCAGTTTCAAGAGAATCCACCCATGCTTGGATGGCACCGCGCTTAAAAGCGTCTGAATACAAACGCATAAATTCCGACACAGAGGGGCAGCGGCGCGTTTCTCTTGAATGATACAGCAGCTTTGAGCATTCGGCGCAGCTGCATTCCCACATTCGCCCGATTGCATAACGCAATGAACGCTCAATCACGCTGTATGTGCATCTTTGCGAGTGTGCAAGCTCTGCGTAAAGGCATTTCACCGGACCGTCAATTACGACATCATGCGTTACGACATACTGAAGTGCAAGCAGCAACCGTTTTGAGGATTTATTCCATTCAACTGCGCCCAAATGCAGGAGAGATAAATATACGTATTCGTTATCGTCAAACTGATGCTTAGTTGTTTCCATGTTTTCCCCTTTCGATACGCCGATAAATGAGTCAAACAATAGCAAGCTCCGCATCCTTTGTGCGCACATCCTCGATGCCGAGCTTCTTTAATTGCTCGTCCACAAAATTGCTTCTGTGGAAGTAGTCCCAAATATCATCTCTCGGAAGCCCGTAAATATCCCACAACGCAAACACGGTCTCCATTCTGGGAAATGTATTGCCGTGCTCGATATTACGGATGGTATCAACGGATACATCTGCCAATTCGGCGGCAAGCTCCTGCGAAATATGGTTTTCTTTTCTTGCGGCGGCAAGGATTCTTCCCATGCTGACAAAATTTATCATTTTTTGACATCCTTTCACGCCATTATACCTGTAAAACGTGGAAAGGAACAGGGAATATATTCCTGGTTGATGAAAAAGATTTGCGTTGAGGCAAAAAGCGAAGCTCCGCAGAAGGTGTTACCTACTACGGAGCTTTATTATTACCGCAAACATAAAAAGTTCGGATAATACTGCTATGGTGACCCGTACGGGAATCGAACCCATGTTTCCGCCTTGAGAGGGCGGCGTCTTAGCCGCTTGACCAACAGGCCGTTCAACAGAACATTAGTATTATACCACAACAATTCTTGTTTGTCAATAGGTTTAAGAAATTTTTTGTGGAATTACATATCCAAATGTGTCTTTTACCTATGTTTATTAAAATCGAAAAGCACTGCTTCTGCAGTGCTTTTCGTGGTGGAAGCTACAGGGCTCGAACCTGTGACCCTCTGCTTGTAAGGCAGATGCTCTCCCAGCTGAGCTAAGCTTCCATATGGAGCGGATTACGGGGCTCGAACCCGCCACCTCAACCTTGGCAAGGTTGCGCTCTACCAAATGAGCTAAATCCGCATATACTACATACTCGCGCTCAACGCATACTATTATACCACATTAAATCTGATTTGTCAATAGTTATTTTTAAGTTTTCAGTGAAATTTTCTCGGTATAAAATCCCCCTGTCAAAAGTACAAGAGGGACGCTTTCCTAAAAGCGCCCCTCCCTTTACAAAAACTACTGATTCTTCTTTTTCTTCGCCGAGCGATACAGATTTATACCCACCGAAGCTCCAAGACAGCCGAACATAAATACGGGAATAGTCCACGGCGGAGCTTCGCTCGCTGTTAAAATAGATGTCCAAAGCTCGTCAATAAGCTTGGTTGCCGCTATAGGCAGAGCAATGTACGCCTCGGTATTGGCAAGGGTTTCGGAATCGGGATATGCAATGGGATTGTTCGCCAACTCTGAGTCAAGGTAATCAATAACATACGTTTGCGGAGTGGAATAACCTATGTACTCACAGTTCCGGAGAGCTACCACCGTTTCGCACATAAAGTTTATGTACATTTCTGCCGCTTCCTTGTTTTTAGCCCCCTTGGGAATACACATGGCATCAACAAAGAGATTGGTTCCCTCACGGGGAACGGCATAAGCGAGATCCGGATTGTCAGCAATCATGGTAATTGCATCACCGGCATAGTAAGGTGCAATAGCCGCCTCTCCGCCTATCATCTTGTCAAAGATTTCATCCATAACATATGCCTGCACAAGCAACTTCTGGTCAACGAGAGCATCTGCTGCCGCATTAAGCTCTTTTTCATCGGTGGTGTTCATTGAGTAACCCAGATACTTTTCAGCTATCATGAAAGCGTCACGAGAATTTGAGAACATAAGAATATTCCCGGCATATTTCTCGTTCCAAAGGATATCCCAACTGTAAATGTCATCCTCCGGATCAACGAGCGTAGTATTGTAAATAAGCCCTACCATCCCCCACATATACGGGACGGAATATTCGTCCTCAGGATCATAATCCATCCCCTTGAACTCATCGGATATAAGAAGCTCAAAATTAGGGATATTGTCATAATTCAGCGGCTCCAACATATTCTCATTTATCATTCGTGCGATCATATAATCGGATGGAATGATAATGTCGTAAGAGGAGCCTCCGTTTTTCAGCTTGGCGTAAAGCTCTTCATTGGAAGCGAAGTTGGTGTAGTTTACGTCAATACCCGTCAACTTCTCAAATTCGCGGTTAGTGTCGAAGGCTCCATCGCTGCCATCATCCACAGAGATATATTCACCCCAGTTGTAGACGTTAATCGTGATGTTCTCATCACGGAATTTGTCCCAATCAACGCTGTCTGAATATTCAAGACCGGTATCCGCCTCGACGGCGCACACGGGAGCCGCAGCCGTCATAATAAGAAGCACGGCAAAAAGGAAAGATGTAATTTTTTTCATACCGCACCTCCTTTTTTCTTTTTGCGAGGTGCACCTTTCAAATCCTTGAAATTTATTATGAGGAGTACCACAAGCACCACGACAAAGATGATTGCCGAAAGGGCGTTTACTTCCGGAGAAACCTTGCGTCTTGTCATAGAGTAGATGGTAATCGGCAATGTTTGAGAATCCGCGCCGGTGGTGAAATAGCTGATGATGAAATCATCAATGGAATAGGTGATGGACATAAGAAAGCCTGTCACAATGCCTGGCATAATTTCCGGTATAATAACATGGCGGAAAGCCTGAAACGGATTACATCCCAGGTCGAGAGCCGCATCGTAAAGATTTCTGTTCATCTGCCTAAGCTTCGGAAGCACATTCAGAATTACATAAGGTACACAGAAGGTAATATGTGCCAAAATCAGCGTAAAGAAGCCAAGGTCAATATTAAGTGCCACGAAGAGAAGCATCAACGAAACACCCGTCACCATCTCCGAGTTCATAATCGGAATATACGTGGTGTTTATGATGATAGTACGGCTGATTTTCTTCATGTTGTAAATACCGATTGCCGCCGCAGTACCGAGAATAGTGGAAATCACCGCCGCAATAAAAGCGATAATAAGGGTATTGGCAAGGCTTTTTAAAATAACCTCGTTGTTGAACAGCTTTATATACCAATCAAATGTAAAGCCTGTCCAAACAGTACGGCTCTTTGATTCGTTGAACGAGTATGCAATAAGTACGAAAATAGGCGCGTATAGGAAAATAAACACCAAAGCAATGTAGAGCTTTGAGGAGATTTTTTTCATCATAGTAGTACCCCCTCAACATCCTCATTGTCAAGCTGGTTGGTAATTGACATACAGAGGAAAATAAATACCATAAGCACAAGAGAAATTGCCGCACCGAGATTTGGATTGTAAGCATTTCCGAGGAATTGCAGGTCGATAAGGTCACCGATAAGCATATTTGTACCGCCGCCAAGCATACGGGAAATTATAAACGTAGATATGGACGGAACAAAAACCATCGTAATTCCTGACGCTACACCGGGCATAGACAAGGGCATAATAACACGCCAAATGACCTGTCTGCCATTTGCTCCCAAGTCCTGCGCCGCTTCGATGGTACGGTTGTCGATTTTGGTCATAACCGAATAAAGGGGCAAAATCATAAAAGGCAGATAGTTGTAAATCATTCCAAGCACAACCGCGCCTTGTGTATTAATCATTTCAAAGGGGCCGACTCCGAAAATGCCTAAAAATTTGTTTATAAGTCCGTTTTTTTCAAGCAGAGTCATCCAAGCATAAGTACGGAGCAAGAAATTCATCCACATAGGAAGCATAACAAGCATGAGCCCGAGCTTCTGCAGGGATTCGCGCATACGCGAAATCAAATAGCCAAGAGGATATGCAATAACAAGGCAAATTGCCGTTGCTATAAGAGCCAGCCATGCAGAGTTGATAAGCACGGAAGAATATTTGCTGACTTCAAGAATATTAGCCACGGTAAAGATAGTTTTCTCGGAAATTTCCGATTCATAGTCAAATTCCTCACCAAGCTCCGCAAGCTCTTCTTCCCTTTCCAAAACATAAATGTCAAGCTCCTCGGCACTCATTATGTTGCCTTCAGGATCAACGTAAACCGTTGTGGTAAAAGCAAAAACGCCGATAAGGACAAGGGGAACGACAATAAAAATTATCATCCACGCAAGGTAAGGTACGGCAGCAAGCTTAGATGTTATTTTCAATGTTGCTTACCTCCGGAATCTCAGACTTGAAATATTTCACCTTACTCGGTTCACTCTTTTTCATGATATGTATATCCTCGGGAGTGAGAGTGATTCCCACCACATCGCCCACATTAGGTGCTTTTGTGGAATGAATCATCCATGTATCTGAATATGCCTTAACTATAATTTCGTAGTGAACTCCCTTGAACTGTACATTCTCAACCACGCCGTTAAGAACCTCATCGGAGGCAGGCACAAGCTTAATATCCTCGGGGCGAATAACCACATCCACCGATTCCATAGGAGCAAATCCGCTATCCACGCACTCAAAATTGTTGCCCGCAAATTCCACAAGACGGTCACGGTGCATGATACCCGGAAGAATATTTGATTCGCCGATAAAGTCTGCAACGAAAGAGTTGACAGGTTCATTATAAATATCCTGAGGTGTGCCGATTTGCTGGATGGTACCGTCCTTCATAACCACCACGGTATCACTCATGGTGAGAGCCTCCTCCTGATCGTGGGTTACATATATAAATGTAATTTCCATGCGTTGCTGAATCTTTTTAAGCTCAATCTGCATTTCCTTACGAAGTTTAAGGTCAAGGGCACCGAGAGGCTCGTCAAGGAGAAGAACCTTGGGATTGTTTATGAGGGCGCGAGCAATAGCGATACGCTGCTGCTGACCGCCGG
>JAZNUF010000156.1:0-5146 GCA_045592185.1 Candidatus Flemingiibacterium sp. | reverse complement strand
TTGCCTCTTGTCTTCCTAAGACCGCTTGGCCTCCGACTTGGAATACACGACCGATTTCGTATACTCTTTCAAGACCACCAACGATAAGTCTCTTTAAGTATAATTCAAGAGAAATACGAAGTTTGAAATCTTCATCTAACGCATTGAAATGTGTTTCGAATGGTCTTGCTGCTGCACCACCTGCGTTTGCTACAAGCATAGGTGTTTCAACTTCCATGAATCCTTCTCTATCTAAGTAGCGACGAATTGCGCTAATCATCTTAGAACGCTTAATGAATGTATCCTTTACTTCGGCGTTCATTATAAGGTCAACATATCTCTGACGATATCTTGTATCTGTGTCTGTAAGACCATGATACTTTTCTGGGAGAATCTGCAAGCTCTTTGAGAGCAGAGTCACACTCTTTGCGTGAATTGAAATCTCGCCCGTTTTTGTCTTAAACACCTCGCCTACGATACCGATAATATCGCCGATGTCAAGCTTCTTAAAAGCCGCGTATTCTTCTTCTCCGATACTGTCACGAGCCACATAAGACTGAATATTTCCCTTAAGGTCAAGAATATTGCAGAAGGACGCTTTACCCATGACTCGCTTGGACATCATACGTCCTGCCACGGAAACTTCCTTCCCCTCAAAGCTTTCAAAAGAGTCTTTGATATCGGAGGTATGATTTGTAACATCATATTTTGTTATAGCAAAAGGGTCTTTCCCCTCAGCCTGCAATGCCGCCAATTTCTCACGGCGAACCACTCGCAGCTGATTTAATTCCTTTTCACTGACCTCAGGCTGATTTACTACATTGTTTTCTGTATCTGCCATTTTTCAAAGTCCGCCTTCCTTATGTCATTATAAATATAATTACGAATTTATACTTTCTTACGAATGTCGATTATCTTAAGCTTGATCACTCCGGACGGAGCATCAACCTCGGCATAATCGTCCACTTTCTTTCCGATAAGTGCCATTCCTATAGGAGATTGGTCGGAAATATTGTTCTTTAGAGGATCAACCTCGTTTGTACCAACTATGTTGTATTCGATTTCCTCGTCAAATTCCTCATCGTAAACACGTACGGTTGTACCTACGTTGGCGATACCGGAATTCAAATCCTCTTCGTTCACGAGAACTACATTCTTGAGAATCTCCTCAAGCTCGTTTATACGGCTTTCCACCTTAGCTTGCTCATTTTTAGCTTCGTCATATTCGCTGTTTTCCGAAAGGTCGCCAAAGGAACGAGCTATAGCTAATTGCTCCTTTACTTCAACACGCTTGACATTCTTTAAATATTCAAGCTCCTCAGTCATTATTTTAAGACCTTCGGGTGTTAATACCATTGGTTTGTTTGCCATTTTATTATCTCCTTATGAGTTATTTATATAGTTTACTATCTAAAAATACAATTTATTCTCTACCGCCAACAAGCGCTATGGCATACTGCAGTTGATTATCCTCCGCATCCGTGATATCGTAAAGAGAGATGCTTGCAACCGCCTCATCCATCTCAACCACATGGTCGGGAATTATTCCAACCCCCTCATACATTTCCGAAAATGGAGGGTAATATATACTTTGCGAATAAGCGAATCCGCTTCCGTCCGGCAGTGACACAACGCTTTGAGCAGTGCCCTTTCCGAAGGTGGCAGTACCAACAAGCTCCGCTTTTTCATAATCTTGAAGAGCCGCAGCGAAAAGCTCACCTGCGCTGGCGGTATTTCCGTTTACAAGCACACACATAGGTGCATCAAATTCGCCGGCTTCAGAATAAAAGGATTCTCTGTTTCCCTTCACATCCTCTGTGTGCATAATAGGCCCTTCCGGTAAAAGATAATCAAGCACATCGCAAATTGCGGTTAAATTGCCGCCCGGGTTTCCTCTGACGTCAAAAATGAATTTCTCCGCTCCCTCAGACGAGAGCTTTTCACAAGCGGCTGCAAACTGCTCAGCCGTTTTATTATCAAATTGAATTATTTTTATAATTCCTACAGTCGGGTTAGAATCAAGTAAACGGGAAATTACCGTTTCTTCATCGAATTTCTTTCGTATAACAACGCACTCAAAGCTCTCACCGTCACGCTCTAAGGTCAGCGTTACCGCCGTGTCCACATTGCCGCGGACTCGTTCAAGTGCTTCCTCGTAGCCTATTTCCTCAATAGCCGCACCGTCTACCTTCTCAATTAGGTCATCTTTAAGAATTCCTGCCGAATATGCCGGTGAACCTTCCATAACACGAACCACACGCATCGTAGCGCCATCATAAGAAATACGCACGCCTATTCCAACCATTTCACCGGAGCTGTCAGTCATCATTTCCGCGTAATTTTCCTTATTGAGATAGTAGGCATATTTGTCGCCTGTACCCAGAATATATCCGGCTACAACTCCGTCCATAAGCTGTTCATCGTCAAGCTCTCCGATGTATCCGGTTCGATATACAGCATCAACCTGGGCAAGCTTTTGATACATGGACATACTAGTCCCCATATCATCAAGTGCCCTCGAATATTTATTATCTAAATATACAAAAGTAACCTGAAATGTTATAACAATCGCCGCTAAAACAATAATCAGCGCAACGCCTATCGAAATTTTTCTTGTCATATGCAGTCCGCCCGTCTCTCGGGGCTCCTCCTTTTGGAACTAACACTTATTCTCGACCACAACTAGGCAGAGCGCGAGCAGCTTCTATTCTCATAAAAGCCCTCTCGCGCCCCCAGTTCAGAATTTATCAAAATCAACTGAAAAATTTCATGGGGTTTGTATGTGCGCTGTTCTCATAAAGCGAAAAATGCAGATGATTACCCGTTGAGCTTCCGGTAGAACCGACTTTTGCAATAACCTGTCCTTTTGATACCTTATCGCCCTTTGAAACAAGCAGCTTACTGCAATGGGCATACAACGTAGCATACCCGCCGCCATGGTCAATCATTATGTAATTTCCATAACTCCAATGGCTTGTTGCTATAGTAACAGTACCGCTATTGGAGGCATAGATATCTGTTGCGTAAGCGGCAGGAATATCAATGCCGTTGTGAAATTCCGGCTTACCCGTTAGGGGACTCGTTCTGCTTCCGTAATATGAGGACACACGGGTATATGTAAGCGGAACAGGCCACATAAAAGTACCGCCCACATATTTGTTATTCTGCTGACGTTCAAGCTCCTTTAAGTAGGCCTGAAGCTCCTCTTGAAGCTTTTCCTCCGCCGCAAGCTGTTTTTCATACAGAGCTATATAATATTGGCGGTTGCTTTGAAGCTTGGCATAATAACTTGCAACTTCATCTTTTTTATTTTCAAGCTCCGCTTCATCAGCCTTGAGCATCGCCAAATATTCTTCCTGTGCATTTTTTTGCTCTTGGTACAAAGTTCTCGCCGTTTCTAAATTGCTCTTTTCCTCTTTAAGCTCACTCATGATTTTTGTGTCATATTCGAGCATTGCACCGATTCTGTCAACGCGAGAAAGAAAATCCGAAATGCTGTCTGCGCCGAAAAGCATAGCTATATAGCCAACCTTTCCATCCTCATGCGTAACGCGAAGACGTTGCTTAAAAAGCTCATATTTCTCTTGATACGCCGCTTCACTGTCAGAAATTTCGCTGTTTTTAGTTTCAATATTTGCCGAAAGCTCATTGACAAGGGCATTGGTCACATCAATTTTCTGGACAAGTATATTAAACTCTGCATCAAGCTTTTCTTTTTCAGCAATAGCCCTGTCGATGTCAGATTTTGCAGAAGATATCTGCTGCTGTAAGCTTTCCATCTGTTGATTCAGCTTTGCAATTTGGGCTTCGTAGCTTTCAACCTTTGAATCCGTCAGTTTTTTCGCCGAAACGGAGTCATTTACCCCACCCGACAAACTGAGCGTCACAAATACTGCCGACAAAGCAAGCACAACGACTCTGCAAACTTTTTTTCTGATATTTTTCCAAGAGGTCAATTCACGGAATTTTTTCATCGTTACCTCCTATGACAATAACCGAAACCACTTACGCTTTTAAATACTTTCTTGTGGAAATAGTGCTTCCGATAATACCGGTAACCACACCAATTCCAAGGAATGCAAACAAAAGGGGAAGCATAAATTCATCAAACATGAGGACAGTTATAAAGCTCATTGCCGATTCCATCATATCAACTACGTATCCGTACATGAACCACTGAACTCCAAAAGCTGCCCCGGCAGCGATAAGACCTATAATTATTCCCTCAAATATAAACGGGAGTATTACAAACCAATCGGTAGCACCTATATAGCGCATGATGGTAATTTCTGCCCTGCGAGAGTGTACGGCAAGCTTGATTGTATTGATAATAACAAAGATACTTACCATAAAGAGAATTATCATGAACCAAACAAGCACCATGGAAATATTATTTTTAATATTATCTATAGATGTTGCAAGGTCAAGAAAATTATTAATCTTTGCAAGGTCGCCCTTGTTTTTCATTTGTTCAAGATGGAAAACCAGAGTCGAAACCTCTTCGTTGCTTTCATACTTGATTACAAAGGAATCGCGAAGCGGGTTATCCCCCTCCACAAGGTCGTAAAGTCCCGAATATTCGGCATACTTTTCGCGCTCCTCTTCAAGTGCCTGCTCCTTCGATATAAATTCAACGCTGGCAACATTGTTGAGTGCTTTTATATTTTCGCCTATAGCCTCAACTTCCTCGTCTGTTTTTGTTTCCTCTACGAAAACAACGATTTCATTAAGAAGTCCCAATTTTTCAAGGTTTACGTCAATATTCAAAATGAGAAGCGCAAAGCTTCCGATAACCACAAGGCATCCCATAAGCACGCCAATGGAAGCCACGGTCATAACACCGTTACGCCATAGGCTCTTAAAACTCTGAGCCAAGAAGTAAGTAAGTCTGTATCTTCTCATATCACCATACCTCCGACTCCATCGTGGGTGACCTTACCACCCTCTATTCTGACCACTCGCTGGTTAAAATAATCAACCAAATCCTTTTCGTGGGTTACAACAATAACCGTTTTTCCCCGTTTATGAATCTTCACAAGTAAATTCATAATTTCAAGACTCATTTTGGGGTCTATATTACCCGTTGGTTCATCCGCAATTATTATCTGCGGATTATTAGCAAGAGCACGGGCAAGAGCCACACGCTGTTGCTCACCGCCGGAAAGCT